>JBDSLX010000176.1:0-5002 GCA_039916145.1 Verrucomicrobiota bacterium
CCGATGGCGAATTATTTTTCTCCCAAGCCAACGGCAATCACATCAACCACGTCGTCATGTCGGAAAATTCTTTGGCGCGCGGAAAAGTTGGCGGCGCGACCAGTTTCAAAACCATCGAAGATCACCATAAAGTTTTTCCAATTCGCGCTTACGAAAAACAAGCTTACGTGCAAATCGATCACGTTGGCGGTTTCACGGCGGCGTCCGGTTCCACGATTTACGGCGGCGGCGCGTGGCCGGACGAATGGAATTACAACCATTTCGTTTCCGAGCCAACAGTGAATCTTGTTCACCGCGACATCCTCAAACCCGACGGCGTCACCTATCTCGCCACAAAAGATCGCGAAGCTGAATTCATCGCCAGCACTGATTTATGGTTTCGCCCGGTTCATCATCGCGTCGGACCGGACGGCGCGCTTTACGTTTTGGATTTTTACAATCAAGCCGTCGTCCACAACGACACGCGCGGCCCGCAACACGGCGCGAACAACGCCGCCGTTCGCCCTGACCGCGATCATCATTTCGGCCGCATCTGGCGCGTGCAACACAAGCAGGCGAAAAAATTCGAAATTCCAAATCTCGCCAAAGTTTCTTCAACCAATTTGTTCAAAGCGCTGGAACATCCGAACGGTTGGGTGCGCGACGCGGCGTTGCGCTTGATTTCTGAATCTGAATTCCCGGAACAATTTGAAGTAAATCTCCTCACTCAACCTCGAAAAACATTTGCCACCAACGAACTTTCTCGCGTCGTTCAATTGTGGGCATGGCGTAGTGTGGCGATCAACTGGGGCAAGAGCCGCATGTCGGATGCAGTTTCATTTCTGAGCGAAGATTTGAATACTGCCATGAAAGACGCATCCCCAACCGTTCGTAAAACTGCATTGCAAATTATTTTTGAAGATGGCCCACACGGAAGAATCGGCAGTGGAACTCAGTTCACCACGAACGTCATCCGAGCTTTGCATGATTCCGATGCGCGTGTGCGACTTTATGCTTTGCTGGCGTTGGGCAGCATTCAGCAAGCGGCGACGGCTCACGAGCAAGTCTGGCAGAAAGATCAAGCCGAACTTGCCGTTCAAAGTGTGGTTTCTCTTTTCCCCGAACTGAAAAATCCGTGGCTCGAATCCGCCGCCGTTGGTTTCGCGGCGAAAATGCCATTGGATTTTATAAAAGCTGCTGCCGCTTCCAAAAATCCCGCTGGTCTGAAAAGTTTGGTTGCGGAACTGAGCAATCAAATTGGAAACAAGCAAGACGCGACTCTCGCGGGGCAACTCGTCGTCTTGCTGGCCACACAACCGGATTTTGCGGACAACCTCAAACAAGTTGCCCTCGAAAATCTGGCCAAAACTTTGAAGACGGAAATTACGCCGGCGTGGTCAGGGGAATTACAAAGCGCGTTGCAAAGTTTCCTGAAATCTCCGAATCCCGCCGTCGTCGCCTCTGCCTTGCCGTTGATTTCGCGCTGGGACAAAAACGGTGTGATGTCCGCCGAAGTGAAATCGTATCTGCCAAAGTTGTTTGCGAGTTTAAACGACACCACCCAGCCGGACGAACAGCGCGAACAAGCCGTCAAAAGCCTGCTCGCTTTGCGCCAGTCGAATTCTGAAATTCTTCCGTCCGTTGCAAAAATTCTCGGTTCCCACAGCTCCGCCTCTCTACAAGAACGAATCGTCGAGACGCTCGGTGGCATCGGCGAGACAGAAGTTGGAAATGCTTTGGTCGAAGTTTATCCGCGAGCTTCATCCGAATTGCAGGAGAAAATCTTCGCGCAAATTATTCGGCGCGCCGATTGGTCGATGTCGCTGATTGACGCGATCAAAAATGGAAAAATTAATCTGGGCGCGTTTTCTCCTGCTGCGATTCATCGGCTGAGAACTCATGGCGATGTGAAAGTTTCTCAGGCAGCAAATCAAGTCATCGAGCAATTGCGCGGGCCGGAAGCGAAGGAGAAAAATGCGCTCATCACAAAGTTCACTCCGCTCGTGGAAAAATTGGGGAATGCAGAAAACGGCCACAAAGTTTTCACCGCGAATTGCGCGACCTGTCACAAATTCAACGGCGAAGGCAAAGATCTCGCGCCGGATTTGACCGGCATGGGCGTTCACGGCGCGGCGGAATTACTCGTCCATATTCTCGACCCAAACCGCGTCGTCGAACCGAACTTCATTTCCTACAGCATCGAGACGAAAGACGACCAATCGTTCGACGGAGTGATTGCGACAGAAAATAAAAAATCCGTCGTGTTGCGCAATGCGACCGGCGATTTTGAGATTTTAAAAAGCAATATCCAAAGCCAGCGTTCGACGGGACGTTCGGTGATGCCGGAAGGTTTTGAGGCGCTCGGTGAAGAATCGTTGCGCGACTTGCTGACTTATATTTGCGCCGGGGAAAATAAATTTCGCCTGATTGATTTGAAAAAAGCCTTCACCGCCAATAGCTCGCGCGGACTTTTCAACAGTCAGGAAGCAATGGAGGAAACGATTGCGTTCAAGCGATTCGGCCTGGTGAAAGTTGGCGAGATTCCATTCGAGATCGCTTCGCCCGCCAAAAATTCCAGCGGCAACAATGTCATCGGTTTGCGCGGCGGTTTTGGTTTCGCCAAAACGATGCCGCAGAAAGTTGAAATTCCCGACGTGAATCTCAAAACCAGTACGCTTCATTTTCTCGGCGGGATCGGTGGCTGGGGTTATCCGTGCTGCGGCGACAACGATCACAAAGGAATTCCTGCGGCGAAACTGACCGCATATTTTTCCGACGGCGCGACGGAAGAAATTTTTATGACCAACGGGGTGGAGTTCGCTGATTACAATCGTCCGATTGAAGTTCCTGGTTCGCAGGAAGCGCCGGGTTTGGTGGCGCGCGGTCAGATGCGTTGGTTCACCAAAACTCTGAAACATTCCGGCACGATTTCGAAATTAACGCTGGAAAGTTTTGATAATTTTATCTCGCCAACCTTTGTCGCGATCACGGCGGAACTGGGCGAACCCAAGGAAAGTGCGAAGCCAGTTGCCGCAGAATTTCAATGGAACAAACATCCGCGCGTTTTGATTGTGGGCGGCGGGGCTTCGCACGATTTCAACCGCTGGTTCAATCAAGCTGACTCTGCGATTTTGTCCGGGAAAGCTTCCGTCAATTACACCGAAGACATTTCGCGAGTTGGCTCCGCGCTGCAAAATATTGACGCGCTCTATTTGTGCAACAATCAGCCCATCGCCGACGAAACCTTGCGCAAAAATATTTTTGCTTTTGCTGATGCGGGCAAACCACTGCTGCTGACGCATCCCGCGCTTTGGTATAACTGGAAAGATTGGCCGGAATACAATCGCGTTTGGGTGGGGGGCGGTTCGCGCGGTCATGAGGAATATGGCGAGTTTGAAGTGAATGTTGACGAGCCGAAGCATCCGCTCATGGCAGGCGTTCCAAAAACTTTCAAAATTTCAGACGAACTTTATCGTCACGCTCGCGACACTAATGGCACACCGATTCAAGTTCTCGCCACAGGAAAAAGTCTAGTCACCGGAGAAACTTATCCGGTGGTTTGGATTACGAAACATCCGAAAACAAAAATCGTTTGCATCACGCTCGGCCACGACGGCGCGGCGCATGAACTTCCCGCTTACAAAACGATTTTACAAAACAGCGTGGCTTGGATGGCGGAACCAAAGAAGTAACGCCAACGCTGAATACGGATTGCAGCGCCTGTTTAAAAAGTAGCAGCCGAGGTGACAAGGCCTGAATTTTTTTAGCATCGCTCCAAAGATGGCCGGAATATTTGAGCCTCGTCACTTCGGCTGCTACGAGTTTTGGAAAGTTTTCTCTGAGACTTTTTCTTGGTGTCCTTCGGTCATGGTGGTAAATCAAACGCCATGAAATCCAAATTGTGGTTTGTATTGGGCGCGCTGGTTTGCGTTTCGGTGTTCACGACGCCGCTTTCGGCGAAAACGAACGACGCATATTTTGCCGATTTTCATCCTCTGCCCGCACCAAAATCGAGCGGCTTAATTTTGAAATCCGGCGACCGCCTCGCCATTTGCGGCGACTCCATCACCGAACAAAAAATGTATTCGCGCATCATGGAAACCTACCTGACGGTGGTTCTCCCGGAGTTGCAAATTTCCACGCGGCAATATGGTTGGGGTGGGGAACGTGCGCCCGGATTTCTGGCACGCATGACGAATGACGTTTTGCGTTTCAAGCCGACCATTGCGACGACTTGTTACGGTATGAATGATCACGAGTACCGTGCTTACGAACAGAAAATTGGAGATGTGTATCGCAGCAATCAGATCGCGATTGTCGAGTCGTTCAAAAATCACGGCGCGCGAGTGGTGCTCGGTTCGTCTGGCTGCGTCGGCGCGAAAGTTCCGTGGGCAAAAGCCGATTCGCACAAGATGAATTTGAATCTATGCGAACTGCGAAATATCGACATCGAGATCGCGAATAAAGAAAAAGTCCGTTTCGCAGATGTTTTCTGGCCGATGTTGGAAACGGAACACAGCGCCCGTGAAAAATTTGGGGAGGATTATCATATCGCGGGAAAAGATGCGGTTCATCCGGGTTGGGCGGGGCATTTGGTCATGGCGCACGCCTTCCTGAAATCCTTCGGCCTCGATGGAAATATCGGAGTATTCAGTGTGGATTTAAAATCAAAACACGCCAAAGCAACGAAAGGTCACGAAGTTGTTTCATTCACAGATGACGAACTCCAAATCAAGAGCGCGCGTTATCCATTCTGTGCGGCGGGCGATCCAGCGAAAGATGACAACATTCGTTCCGCGATGGGACTGATTCCATTCAACCAGGAATTGAATCGACTCGTGCTCGTGGTGAAAAATGGGAAAGTCAAAAATTACAAGATCACCTGGGGAACCGAGACGAAAACTTACACGGCGGAACAACTGGGTAGTGGGGTGAATCTGGCTGACGAGTTTCAAACCAATCCATTTTCAGAAGCGTTCGCAAAAGTCGATGAGGCTGTCGCCGCGAAGCAGGCTTACGAAAC
>JBDSLX010000177.1:0-8113 GCA_039916145.1 Verrucomicrobiota bacterium
GAAGAAGAAATCAAAGATGACGGCACCATCAGTCCTCCATCGGTTGGCACGGTGCAAGCCGCTGGCAAAACCACCGGCGAATTGCAAAAGGAATTACAAGAAGCGTACCGCAAATATTATGTTTCGATGACGATTACGCTTAAATCGCCGGATCGGTATTATTCGGTTGGCGGTTATGTCAAAACACCAAACCGCCAAATCTATGTGGGTGGTACAACCGTGATTAAAGCGATCCAATCGGCGGGCGACCTGACTGAATTTGCCAATCGTAAAAAGATTCAACTCACCCGCGCCAACGGAAAAACTTACATCATAAATTACGACAAAGCTTTGCGGGATTCCAAATTAGATTTGCCAGTTTTTCCTGGCGATTCCATCCATGTGCCGCAAAGACGTTTCTGATGGTCCAACTGAAAATTCTCTCCGGAAAAATGGCGGGCGCTGAAGTGGTGGCCCGCCATTTTCCTTTTTACGTTGGACGCGCCGCAGACTGCGAACTCTCTCTCGATGATCCTGGCGTCTGGGACAAGCATTTTCAAATTAATCTGGATTCTTCCGACAGTTTTGTGCTCGTTGCTGAAGCAAACACGGCGGTTATCATCAATGGAAAAAGCGTGCAGCAAACGGCGTTGCGGAATGGTGAGATAATAGAAATTGGCCTTGCAAAAATTTTATTTGGATTGAGTCCGACCCGTCAGAAAAGTTTGACGCTACGCGAAGGGCTGACCTGGCTTGCGCTTGGCGGATTGTGCCTCAGCCAGCTCGTGCTCATTGACCAACTGCTTCGTTAATGGCGGAAATGTCGAACGCCGGTGAATGCCATCGCCATATTCCGTTCGTCGGCTGCAGCAATCACTTCTGCGTCGCGCACCGACCCGCCCGGTTGAATCGCCGCCGTTGCGCCCGCTTCCGCCGCTGCAATTAATCCATCGGCAAATGGAAAAAAGGCATCGCTGCATACCACGCTGTTCTTCAACGACAAACCAGCTTCACCCGCTTTCCAAACCGCAATTCGGCTCGAATCCACACGGCTCATCTGCCCGGCACCGATTCCCAATGTCGAGTGGTTCGACGCATAAACAATTGCGTTGGATTTCACATGTTTTACCACGCGCCAGCCGAACAACATCGCCTCCAACTCGGTCTTCGTTGGTTTTCGCTTTGAAACAATTTTCAGATCGCTCGCCGCAATCGTCTTTAAATCGCGTTCCTGCACCAGAAAGGAATTCGCCGTCACACTTCGCACATCGAGATCGCCGGATCGCGATGTGGTTTTCAATAGTTTCAGCAAGCGAAGATTTTTTTTCTTCTGCAACAATGCCAAAGCGTCGGGAGCGAAATCTGGCGCGATAATCACTTCGCTGAAAATTTCGGAAATCGCTTCGGCGCACGACAAATCAAGCGTTTGATTGGTCACAATGATTCCGCCAAACGGCGCTTGCTTGTCCGTTGCGAAAGCGCGCTCCCACGCTTCGCGTAAATTTTTCCCGCGTCCAACGCCACACGGATTGGTGTGTTTCAAAATCGCGAGAGTGGGTGGTTCGTCATCAAATTCGTTCATCAAACTTGCCGCGGCCGTCAGGTCGAGAATGTTGTTATAGGAAAGTTCTTTGCCGTGGAGTTGTTGAAAATAATTTTTAAAATCGCCGTAAAGTGCCGCCTGCTGATGCGGATTTTCTCCGTAACGAAGCGTTTGAGTCTGCGGCGCGGAAATGTTCAATGTCTCTGCCAGCGTCGTGGATTTTTCATCCGCTTTGCCAAATTGCTTCCGCAAGAATTTGGCAATCGCGCCGTCGTAAGCCGACGTGCGCTCGAAAACTTTGGCGGCAAGCTTCTGCCGCAAGTCGGTCGTGGTATTTCCTCTGGATTTGATTTGGTCGGCGACTTCTGCGTAATCCGCCGGATCAATAACGACCGTGACGCTCTCGTGATTTTTCGCAGCACTTCGCAGCATGGAAGGACCGCCGATGTCGATGTTCTCAATGGCGTCGGCCAAAGTCGCGCCGGGTTTGGCCACGGTTTGCTCGAAGGGATAAAGATTCACGATAACCAAATCGATCGGCTTGATGTCGTGCTTTTTCGTCGCCGCTTCGTGCTCAGGGTTTCCGCGAACGTAGAGCAGCCCACCGTGAATTTTGGGATGCAACGTCTTCACGCGACCGTCGAGCATTTCTGGAAATTCGGTGTAAGCGCTCAAGTCACTCACCGTAATTCCCTGTTCGCGTAATGCCTTGGCTGTGCCGCCGGTCGAAATGATTTCCACATCCGCTTCACGCAAAATTTGAGCAAGAGGAACCAACCCCGTTTTGTCGAAAACCGAAATAAGCGCGCGCTGGATTTTCACGGCGCATAAAGTCCTCAGAGAAAGGAAGGTCGTCAATCGACAAATAATTTTTTGCGCCCAGCAATCAAAAGCTTGCGTTGAAATCCTGCGTTTGTTTAAGTCCCTCACCTTGCCACCATTACGAAATTTTTTCCGTGGGAAGCCTCTGAGCAAATCAGTTTTCGCCGCGGTGCTCATTGCGCTACTGGCTATGGCTTCGCTCTCCTCGGCGAGTTCCGCTTTCCACCAATGGCTGCATCACGACGCGTCGCAACCCGATCATCAATGCGCCATCACGCTTCTGGAAAAACACCAGATTTTATCGAGTGATGTTTGCTCGGTGCTGGTCCTTTCCGATTCGGGCTTGATCCTTGCCTCTTTGCCAGCGCAAACCATTGTGCTGCCTGCCGCCGATTATTGTTTGCCTCCCAGTCGCGCTCCGCCTGTTTCATCTCTTCTCTAACCGTTTGTTGGTGGGCCGAGTGGTTCATCCTTTTTGTTGGCGCATAAACGTGCGCTGAAGTTTTTAAGCAGAATTAACCCGAGAAGTTATGAAAATTTTAAAAATGATAGGGCTGTCTTCTGCCCTTTGCTTGAGCGTGACGACGCTTCCAGCCCAGGAGACAAATGAAGTGGGACAATTGAAAAAACAATTGCAGCAGATGCAGGAAAGTTTCGAGAAAGTCAGTCGGGCACAGCAACAACAAATTGAAGCGCTCACAAAGAAGTTAGACGAGTTCACAAAAACGCAGACCGCTCCAGTAGCTGCCGCGCCGAAAACTGAGGAACAGAAAAACCTCGAAACACAGTTGGCGGCAGAACTCAGCAAGGATTCAGTGACGAATACGGTTCTCACAGAATCGGCGCTAAAAAAACCGTGGTCGGCGAGCGATCCAATGCGCGTGTTGGGGAGCGGTTCAAGTTACTTGAACGTTTCTCTGGATGGATTATTTGCCGCTGGCGGTTCCACGGCGGAGGACATCCCCGGTTTGCAACTTGGCGGGCACGACCCGAACCAGCGCGGATTCACGGTGCAAAATGTGGAAGCCGTTTTTGAAGGATTTGTTGACCCTTATTTTCGCGGACAAGCCAACATCATTTATCAAATCGATGCGGAAGGAGAATCAGTGGTCGAACTCGAAGAGGCTTACGCGGAATCGCTATCGCTGCCAGGCAACTTGCAACTCAAGGCCGGACAATATTTCACTGAATTTGGCCGACTGAATCCCACGCATCCGCACGCCTGGAGTTTTGTGGATTTGCCGCTGGTGAATGGACGTTTCCTCGGCGGCGACGGTTTGCGCAATCCGGGCGCGCGACTTTCGTGGCTCATGCCGACGCCGTTTTATTCTGAACTTTTCTTGGGCGTGCAGAATAGCCACGGCGAAACAGCGCAGAGTTTTCGTAATGAACACGAAGGCGAACCGTTTCTCGGCCGCGTCCATAACGTTGGCCGCGTGAAATCTTTTGGCGATTTGCTTTTCACACCCCGCTACGCCACGTCATTCGATCTGAGCGACACGCAAACTTTGTTGCTTGGCGCGTCCGGCGCTTTTGGCCCAAATGCTTCCGGCGCGGACACTGATACCCAAATCTACGGTGTGGATTTATTCTGGAAATGGAAACCGGCGAATCATCACGGGGGATTTCCTTTCGTGAGCTGGCAAACCGAAGCGATGCTTCGAAAATATCAGGCGGGCGCGTTCAGCAACATCGGCGATGACGCCGATTCGAGCGGCGCAATCGACAAGGGCGAAACAGATTCGTTCGGCGACGGACTGATTCACAATGTGCCGCGCGAAACGTTGACCGATTATGGGTTTTATTCGCAAGTCGCTTACGGATTTCGCAAAGGTTGGGTGGCGAATTTGCGAGGCGAATACGTCACCCGCACCAGAGCGGCGGCCTACGAAAAATTATACGGCGATGACAGTGATCGTCTTGCTCGCTGGCGCATTTCTCCGAACTTAACGTGGTATCCAAGTGAATTTTCCAAACTGCGCCTGCAATATAATTACGACCACGGGCAATCCTTCGGCACCGAACATTCCATCTGGTTGCAATTGGAATTTCTGCTCGGCCCGCACGGAGCGCATAAGTTTTAAACTTTTTTGTCCGCGAATGAACGCGATTAATCACGAATTAAAAATATGAAAAAAATATTGAATCTCTTTGCAGTAATTTTGCTGGCGGCTTCCGCGCACGCCAAACTCAACGTCGTAGCCACCACGCCGGATTTCGGCGCGATTGCCCAGGAAATCGGGGGAGATAAAATTGAACTCATCACTCTGGCCAAGCCGACGGAAGACCCGCATTTCGTCGATGCCAAGCCGAGCTTCATCGTGAAGCTCAATCGCGCGGAGGTGTTGATCGAAGGCGGCGCGGAATTGGAAATCGGCTGGCTGCCGCCCTTGGTGCAAGGCGCGCGCAATTCTAAAATCGAGGCGGGCAAACCGGGGCGCGTCTCCTGTTCGGAAGGCATTTCATTGCTGGAAATTCCCACGACGCTCGACCGTTCCAAAGGCGACATTCACGCCAGCGGCAATCCGCATTACATGGCAGATCCTGCGAACGCCAAAATTGTAGCCGAACACATTTGCAAATCATTTTGCGAAATTGATGCGAAGTCTTGCGATGCCTTCAAAGCGAATTTGAAAAAATTCAACGAAAGGCTGGATGGCAAAATGGCTGAGTGGCAGAAATTACTCGCTCCGTTTCGTGGAAAACAGGTAGTGACCTATCACAATTCGTGGCCGTATTTCGCAAAACGCTTCGACTTGAAAATGGATTTATTTCTGGAGCCGAAACCGGGCATCCCGCCATCGCCTGCGCACCTGGCGGAGGTCATCACCAAAATGAAATCGGAAAATATTAAAGTGGTGTTGGCGCAACCGTATCAAAATCGGAAAACGGCGGAAGCGGTCGCTAGCCACAGCGGCGCGGTGGTGTTGGATTTCCCCACCTTTCCCGGCAAGACCTCCGCGACCTACGCAGAGTGGATGGACAGCCTCGTGAAATCGTTGGCGACGGCTCTGGAAGGGAAAAAATAAAGTGACTCACAATCCAAGGATAAATTTGAAATCCGGCCCATCAAAATCGCTCCCACAAAATTATGAGTGACGCTTTTAAATTCATGTTGTGGCCGACGGCGGCCTGTCTGCTTTTGCCCGGATTGTTGGTTTATCTGGGACTTCACATCATCCGGCGTGAAGTGATTTTTGTGGACTTGGCGCTCGCGCAAGTCGCCACGCTCGGAACATGTGTTGCCATTCTGCTGCATTACGACCCGCACGATTGGCAAAGCTACGCGATCTCTTTTGGATTCACGTTGGTCGGCGCGGCGGTTTTTACGCTGACGCGAACCAAAGCGCATACGCGAGTGCCGCAGGAAGCGTTGATCGGAGTCGTTTATGTGATGGCTGCCGCAGGAGGAATAGTGCTTTTGAACAACAGTCCGCATGGCAACGAGGAATTGAAACAGACTCTGGTGGGAGAATTACTTTACCTGCAAAGTCCGGGCGAAGTGTTAAAGCCATTTGCGCTCTTCGCGGTCATTGCTGCGGTGCATTTCGCGTTTCGCAAACAATTCCTGGCGATTTCCTTTGAGCCAACGCGCGCGGAAGCGGAAGGACTTTCGGTGCGGGGATGGGATTTTCTTTTCTATTCGCTGTTTGGAATCGTGGTGACGACATTCGTTCACATCGGTGGCGTGCTCCTGGTTTTTTCCTATCTGATAGTCCCGGCGATCTGCGCAAATTTTTTGGCAAAAAAATTGGGCGCAATGTTGGCAATCGGCTGGATCGTCGCCACCCTGGCAAGCGCCGTTGGCTTATTTGCGTCCTATGAATTTGATTTTCCGACGGGCGCGGCCATTGTCGTCGTCCTCGGCGGATTTCTGTTGCTGAGCGCAATCGCTACGAAATTTGTGAAACAAAAATAATTCTGCAGTCAAAGAAAACTCTCTTTACAAGAATTCTTTTGGCATTAACCTGACTCAACCTAAATAAATTTATGAGAATCTCACATTTTTCTATCTTTCTCACAGGCATGGCTCTCGTTTTCGTGGGCTGCGCGGGCCCGGAACACAAACTTGGCCGCGGCATCAACAACTTCACCGAGTTTCCGCGCGGTGGAGAAATCCGTCGCTCGATGGAGCAATCGGCTTTATTCCGTAGTCCGGATGAAGCCTACACGACCGGTTTTATTCACGGATTCAATCGCAGCATCGTTCGGACTTTTGTGGGCGCATACGAAATCATCACCGCGCCCTTTCCGCCGTATGATCCGGTTGTTTTTCCCGTGAATCCAGTTTATCCAGACAACTACAAACCCAATGTTGTTTCCGATTCTATTTTTGCCACCGACACCCATCTTGGTTTTTCCGGTGGAGACGTCGCGCCGTGGTCGCCCGGCAGCCGATTTTCCATTTTTGATAATTAATTCAATTCCACTTCGAGGCGCCAACATTTCGATGTTGGCGCTTTTTTATTTTCATGGCGCTCGAACTAAAATCGCACTGCAAGGTTAATTTCCTGCTCAACATTCTGGGCAAACGTCCCGATGGCTTTCATGAACTCGAAACACTCATGCATCCGGTTCCTTTGCACGATGTATTGAAATTCGAGCGGGGCGGATCAGGAATTCAATTGACGTGCAGCGATCCAACTTTGCCGACGGATTCAACAAATCTGGTTTATAGAGCCGCCGACGCATTTCTTAAAGAAGCCAAAATTTCCGAAGGAGTGCAGATTCATCTGGAGAAAAAAATTCCCATGGCAGCGGGTTTGGGCGGTGGCAGCGGGAACGCTGCGACAACTTTGCGGGGACTGAATGAAATTTTTGGATCACCTGCATCGCAAAACCAGTTGGCCGAGATCGCCGCCGCGCTCGGTTCCGATATTCCTTTTTTTCTTCAAGACCAGCCCGCGCTGGCCACGGGTCGCGGACAAAAAATTTCTCCACTCAATTTTTTCCCGGCTTTGCGCGGTCATTATATTTTGCTCGTCCATCCCGGATTCGGAATTTCGACTCCGTGGGCCTACCAGCAACTTGCCCGTTTTCCCGCTGCGCTGAACGGAAAACCGGGGCGCGCCGAAAAATTAAGTTCCTTTTTACAATACGGCGATCTCAGCGTGGCAGCCTGCGAGTTTTACAATTCATTGGAAGCGCCCGCGCTTTACAAATATCCGCTGCTCGCGTTGTTCCAGGAATTTTTTCGGGAGAACGGCGCGGCGGTCGCGTTGATGTCCGGCAGCGGCTCGGCGACTTTTGGGTTGATTCGCGGCCAGCAATCCGCTGAAAGCTTGCTCGAAAAATTCAAAATAAAATTCGGCGCGAAGTTCTGGACGACGATTGCGCCTCTTTCAGAGTAGCGACGGAAATTTCACTTGGCGGAAAAACGGGGACGGCGTAATTTGTCCGCGCGTTGTCCGATGGTGTAATGGTAGCACAAGGCTCTTTGGAGGCCTTTGTCATGGTTCGAATCCATGTCGGACAGCCATTTTCTCCCTTTGAAAATGGGGTGCCTGGCGCAACTGACACAGATTCCACACAAAGACCGCTCCGTTTTCAGAGCGGCCTTTTCTAAAAGTTCTCATTTTCTAAGTTGGCGCGGTTTTTCACGGCTTCACCGTACCGTTTCAGTGCCGCGCATACATTCCCACGCGCGGAATTCATTTATGCTTTCGGTTTGACCGCGCCTGCTGCTAATGTCGCGCCACTTTCTATGGCAAAACCTAGCGCGACCTCAAAAAAGCGTCCCGTCGAGCAATACGACCACAAGGCCAAGAC
>JBDSLX010000178.1:0-8098 GCA_039916145.1 Verrucomicrobiota bacterium
GCCGGATCGTCCCGACAAACGCATGGGTGTGGAGAGCATCAAAATTGTTCCGGCGGATTCAGTAAAATAATTTGGAGTGCGGCAAGTTCTGGCCGCTTTTCAACTGGCGACTCGTCGCCAGTAATGCGCGAGAATTCGCGCATGGCCAAAGCGCCGACGAGTCGCGCACTCATATGACAACTGCCGAACTTGCTCCGGTTCTGGTTTCGCTGGGTTGCCCGCCGGAAAAATCCTTGGAGATGGCCGCGCAACTGGACAAGCGGGCGCGGCAGTTGGCAGCGCAGAAAAACAAAGGCTACGAAGAGGCGCTGGCGCATTTGCTGGGTTTGATGAAGCAAGGCTGGGCGGCAAAAGAAAAAGGAATTTCCGATTCATGATTAAAGTGTGGAAAACAATCGCCACGAAAAAACTCGGTGACTTCCGCATTTTCACAATCCGTTCCGACAAAAAAGTTTCTCCGCGCACCGGCAAGGAGCACGATTTTTTCGTCATCGACTCAGTCAACTGGGTGAATGTGATCGCGGTCACTCCGAAAAACGAATTGGTAATGGTGGAACAATTTCGGCACGGCTCCAACACGGTCGAATTGGAAATCCCCGGCGGCATGATGGATTCAACCGACGCTTCCGCGTTGGAAACTGGCCTGCGCGAATTGCGCGAAGAAACCGGTTACGAAGGTGAAAAGGCGCAAGTGATCGGGAAAGTTTTTCCAAATCCAGCGATCATGAGCAACACGTGCTTCACCGTGCTCGTGGAAAATTGTTGTCTCAAACACGACGTAAAATTTGATAGCGGCGAAGATTTAATTACTCGACTGGTTCCTGTAGCTGAGATTTCAAATCTGGTTTTTTCTGGAAAGATTACTCATTCACTGGTTGTGGCCGCGATTTATCATTTCGTGCTTTATCGGGAGAAAAGTTTGCGGTCGTAATCCTTGGTTTCATCTTCTCAACCGCCCGTTTTTTGTTTCTACCTTTTTCCCTGACTAAATTTCACGCGAAAGATTGAGATGAAAAAAAGGCAAAGCGCGAATTGAGTTAAATTCTCTGCAACGGATATTTCTGCGCATCATCGTTACAAAAACAAAAGAACCAAAAAGAAAAAATTATGAAAATCAATAACTTGCAGGATCTCTACGTCGAAGAACTTCGCGACATTTACAATGCGGAAAATCAACTCCTCAAAGCATTGCCGAAAGTCGCCCAGGCCGCGAATTCGGATGAACTTCGCGCGGCAGTAGAAGATCATCTGGAACAAACCACTGAACAAATTGAGAGGCTCGATCAAATTTTTGAAAGCTTGGGCATGGCGTCCAAAGGGAAAAAATGCAAAGCGATGGAAGGTTTGCTCGAAGAATCCAACGAATTGTTGGAAGAAAAAGATGACTTCGCCGAATCCGTTTTCGACGCGGCCTTGATCGCCGCCTGTCAGCGGGTGGAGCATTATGAGATTGCGGTTTATGGAACGCTGACAACCTTTGCGAAGTTGCTGGGCCGCGAAGAGGACGCCGATTTGCTCGGCCAAACGCTTGATGAAGAAAAAGAAACGGACGAAGGTTTGACTGATATTGCGGAAAGCACCATCAATATTGAAGCGAAAGAAGAAGATTCTGAGGAAGAAGAAGTGGCAACTCCGGCTGCGAAAAAGGGCAAGAACAAATAATTCCGCCGAAGAACGTGCTTAATCAGTCCGGCGATTCTCTTCGCTAATCGGTAGGGAAGAGCAATCGCCGGATTTTTATTTGGATTTACTCAGTTTGGGTCAGATCACGCCAAATGAACAACGACGAAAGAATTTGGGATGTCATTATTGTCGGCGGCGGCTGTGCCGGTCTCTCTGCGGCAATTTACTTGGGACGGGCCATGCGCCGTGTCTTATTGATTGATGGCGGCCAATCCCTCGCGCTCTGGGAGCCTGATGTGCAAAATTATTTTGGATTTCCGGAGGGAATTTCCGGCGAGGAGTTGATCAAACGTGGAAAGTTTCATGCTGAAAAATACGGGGCAAAAATCATTACTGATGAAATTGGCGAAGCGAGCCGAAGCGAAAAAGAATTCGTGCTGGAGGGAAAAACCGGAAGCTATCGAGCAAAGCGTGTTTTGCTAGCCACCGGAGTTTTGCATATCCCACCGGATATTCCTCACGTGAAGGAGTGCCTTGGCCACAGCATGTTTTTCTGCAAAGATTGCGACGGCTATCGCAACCGGGGGAAAAAAATTGTGATCGTGGGCCAAAACAACGAAGCCGTCGAATACGCGCTCGGCATGCTTTGTTATGCGTCGTGCGTTCTAGTGGCGACGAACGGAAAACCCTCCACTTGGGACAATGAACATTCACGATGGATTTCCGAATACGAAATCCCGGTTTTCCAATCGCGTATTATCGCTGTGGACCAACAAGACGGTGTTTTAAAAACGCTCACCTTCGAAGATGGCCGCTGTGTCGAAGTCGATGCGCTGTTCACGACGCGCGGAGATATTATTCACAATAAATTGGGCAAAGCACTCGGTGCAAAACTTGATCCTGCCGGGCAAATCGCCGTCGATCATTGTATGAAAACTTCGGTGGCTGGTTTGTACGCGGCCGGTTGCGTCACTCCCTCTAATTGTCAGATGATTATTGCCGCAGGGGATGGCGCGACTGGTGGTCAAGCAATCAATCGCGATTTGTTTGAAGAAAGTTTGCGGAACCATGCGCTCCGCTGTTTTCGCGCTGAGCAGGTTGAAAACGAGCAAACCGAGCCGGTGGAAACAAAGCCTGCTTGAACGGTTTGGGTTGATCGCGCATACCTCAGATTTTTTCCCCTGCAATCAAGGGCATTTCCATCCTGAATAATTCAGGGCGACTCCTGATTTGCGGATGGAAAACGCGGTTTATTATTTATCAGAATGCGACACGAATCTGAACTGGAGGTCGGTGGGAAAAGATTGCAGGTGTCGAACTTGGAAAAAGTCCTGTATCCGAAAGCGGGATTCACCAAGGGTCAGGTCATTGATTATTATATCCGAATTTCGCCGGTGCTGCTGCCGCACTTGCAAAAGCGCCCGCTGACCTTGAAGCGTTATCCGAACGGAGTCGAAGCCGAATTTTTTTACGAAAAAAAATGTCCGTCACACCGTCCGACATGGGTGAACACCGCAAGAGTTTGGAGCGAGGGAAATCAGGCCGACATCAATTATTGTCTGGCGAACGATTTGCCGACGCTGGTCTGGGCAGCGAATCTGGCGGATTTGGAATTGCACACGTCGCTCGCGCGTTATCCGAAAATCCAGTCACCGACCATGGTGGTGTTCGATTTGGATCCAGGTTCGCCCGCGAACATTGTGCAGTGTTGCCAGGTCGGACTTTGGCTGCGGAAAATTTTTGCGGAAATGAAACTCGAATGTTTTGCGAAAACTTCCGGCTCAAAAGGATTGCAGATTTACGTACCGCTTAACACACCAACGAATTATGACATCACAAAAAACTTTGCTAAAAACCTCGCCGAACGTCTCGAACGTGAACATCCTGAGTTGGTCGTCTCTAAAATGGCGAAAATCCTTCGTCAGGGAAAAGTCTTTGTCGATTGGAGCCAGAACGACGACCACAAAACCACTGTCTGCGTTTACTCACTCCGGGCAAAAGAGAACCCCACAGTTTCAACTCCGTTAACATGGGGTGAAGTTGAATCGACTTTGAAAAAAAAGGACCCGACGAAACTGGTATTCAAATCGGACGCCGTTTTAAAGCGCGTGCAAAAAATGGGCGACCTCTTCGAGCCGGTTTTAAAAATGAAACAGCGGCTAAAGACCTAAGCTGAATTCATCGCATGAAAAATGCCGTTTTTGACGACACCGGCTTGAAGGCTTACGAGGCGAAAAGAAATTTTCGCCAAACGAAAGAGCCTAAGCCCCGCTTTGCGAGATCGCCTGCGAAAAAAGCATTAATGTTTGTCATTCAAAAGCACGATGCGACGCGGTTGCATTACGATTTCCGGCTGGAGATAGAAGGCGTTTTAAAATCGTGGGCGGTGCCAAAAGGAATACCAATGGCGCGCGGCGAAAAACGACTGGCCATTCACGTCGAAGATCATCCGATGGATTACGCGAGCTTTGAGGGAACCATTCCAGAAGGAAACTACGGGGGGGGCACAGTCATGGTTTGGGATACGGGCACTTACGAAGTCTCTAGCACCGATCCGCTCGCTGCTTTGAAAGAGGGAAAGTTGCATCTGCAAATGGCCGGAAAAAAATTAAAAGGCGAGTGGGCGCTCGTTAGGATTAAGCCGCGCCCGGGCGAAAAGGAATCATGGCTTCTTTTCAAGGGTGGGGAAGACGCGAACCCGCTTTCGGCGAAAAAAGATGACGAATCCGTTTTGACCGGGCGCTCAATGGGAAAAATTGCCAGCGACAACGACGCGCAGTGGGCGAGCAATCGAAAAGACTCAAGCGCAAAAAAATCCCCACCGATTAATAAAACACCGCCCGCTAAATATTCTTACAAAAAAAAGGGCGCGGATTCCGCAAAGTCCACTTCTAAAAATAGCTCTCATAAAACGCTGGGAAAACTTCCCGTGAGCAAATTGGATTTCATTTCGCCGATGAAATGTCGCTTGGTGAAAACTCCACCGCGCGGGAAAAAATGGATTTACGAAATTAAGTTTGATGGATTCCGGGCGCTCGTCATAAAGCACGGAGAGAACGTCCAGCTTCTTTCTCGTTCAGCTAAAGATCTAACGGCGCGCTTCCCTGAAATTTCCGAAGCGATGCATGCTCTACCTTTTCGCGACGGAATTTTAGATGGGGAAATTGTCGCGCTCGACAAACAGGGGCGTTCCTCGTTTCAACTTTTGCAAATGGCGAACACACCCGGAGAGAAGCGCGCCGCCATTTGTTTTTATGCTTTCGATGTATTGAACCTCGAAGGAAAAAATCTGACGGGCTATTTTCTACACCAGCGTAAGGCTATTTTGCGGGCTTTGATTGCTTCAACCCATGAACCTATTCGATTCTCGGCAGCCATCCACGGTGACCCTGACAAACTCCTTGCGGAAATTCGCAAACGTGGTTTGGAAGGAATTATCGCCAAGCGTCTTGACTCAAAATATGAAGCGGGACTGCGCACTGGTTTGTGGGTGAAAGTCAAAGTGGTCAACGAACAAGAATTTGTAATCGGCGGCTATACCGCGCCGAAAGGGTCACGCGATTTTTTTGGCGCGCTTCTTATCGGTTACTTTGAACGTGGAAAATTTATTTTTGCTACAAAAGTTGGAACAGGCTTCAACCAAGCTCTTCTGACGTCGTTGCACAACGAATTTAAAAAAATCCAAAACGCTGATTGTCCGTTCACAAATTTGCCCGAAAAACGGAGTAGCCGTTACGGCGGAGGTGTGACCGCAGCGGAAATGGAGCACTGCACCTGGGTCAAGCCAAAGCTGGTTTGTCAGATTAAATTTACTGAATGGACTCGCGACGGGCATTTACGCCATCCAGTTTTCCTTGGTCTGCGCGAAGATAAAGAGGCGCGCGAAGTCGTGCGCGAAACTTGAATTATGGAAACGGGGGAAAATGTTTCGCCGCCAGCGAAAGGTGAAGTCGAAGCGATCAAGGAACAGCCCGAGGTAAAAGAGGCGTTGGAAGAAACCGCGCACAAAGAAACCCCCCAAGCTGATACCGAAAGCAAAACCAAAAGAAGTGTCATTGCTGGTGGTTATTTTGTCGCGCTCGGGATTCTTCTCGGTTCTCATTTTCTCTTAAAACTTAAAATCTTCCCGGACGATTTTGCCTATCGTTCCCTGGTGGAACGCGCGGTATTGGGTGGCGTCTTCATCACAGCCGTGTTGTTCGCGATGAAACTGGTGGAGATTTATCTGCTGGCTAGAATTCATAACGCTGTTTCCCGCTTTAATCTTAACCGCATTCTTCACCTGATCAGCGGACTCGCCATTTTGTTCATCGGCGCTTCGATGCTATTCAATAATTGGACTTCGGCGGTGGTTTCGCTGGGACTGATCTCTTTAATTCTTGGTTTCGCACTACAGACTCCTATCTCCAGTTTCATCGGCTGGATTTATATTTTGACGCGCCATCCGTATCGCGTCGGCGACCGCATAAAAATCGGCGAAGCACGCGGCGACGTGATTGACGTCAGTTATTTGGACACAACGCTCTGGGAAATCGGCGGAGATTATTTGTCCACGGATCATCCGAGCGGACGAATTATTAAATTTCCAAATTCAAACGTGTTGAATTCACCAGTGTGGAATTATTCCTGGCCGTTGTTTCCTTACATTTGGAATGAAATAAAGTTCCAGGTTGCGTACGAAAGCGATTTGGAATTCGTCTCGGACACGATGCGGAAAATCGCGGAAGCCGAATTGGGCGAAAACATGAAGAAGCAAATTTCCGTGTTCCGTGAATTGCTCGCCCAGACGCCGGTGAACCATCTGGAAGTACGCGAACGTCCCTCTGTTTTTTTTCGCCCAAGCGAAAACACCTGGCTGGAAGCGACCGTGCGGTATTTGGTCGATCCCAAAATGGCCGGGCGTATCAAAAACGATTTGATCAAAAAATTATTGAAGGCGTTGAACGCCGCTCCGGACCAAGTTCTCTTTCCGAAGACCAACGCGCGTTGAGGAAAAAATTATGAAAAAAACGCAGGTAAAAAAAACGGCGTCCGCGCCTCAAAAACCCTCCGGGACAGGCGATCTGTTCCACAAATTTGCCAACAAAACTTCCGCCATTGTGGGAAGTCCGTGGTCTTTTATCGCTGCGGTGTTGCTGATTGTGATTTGGGCGCTGCTCGGTCCGGTATTCCATTTTGAAGATACATGGCAACTGGTCATCAACACCGCGACGACGATTGTAACGTTCCTGATGGTGTTTCTAATTCAGAACACGCAAAACCGAGACGCCAAAGCGATTCATTTGAAACTCGACGAATTGATTCACGCCATTAAAGGCGCGCGCAATGAATTGATTGATTTGGAAAATTTGTCAGAAGAAGAAATTGCGGCGTTGGAAAAAGAATTCAAACGCGTTTGTAAAAAATCACAAAACGAGGGAAGCGAGCAACCAAAATCCTTGGACGATCTTCCCTCTCGCACACGGCCTCCTGCCGTTAAATAGAAACCATCGTATCCGCGTCGCGCACGTCGAGATATTCGATCACGCGCGCCACTGATTCAGCGACGGTCAATTTGTCTGTCCGTAATTCCACCTCCGCGTTTTCCGGGGCTTCGTAGGGTGCGGAGATGCCGGTGAATTCCTTGATCTCGTTCGCGCGCGCCTTTGCGTAAAGTCCTTTGGGATCGCGTTGCTCGCACACTTCAATGGGCGCGTTGACGAACACTTCGACGAATTGTCCCGGTGGAGAAATTTTGCGAACTAAGTCGCGATCGGAACGATACGGAGAAATAAAGGCAGTGATGACGATGGTTCCGGCGTCCGCCATGAGTTTGGCGACTTCGCCGACGCGCCGGATATTTTCTTTGCGATCTTCCGGGGAAAAGCCGAGGTCGGAACAAAGTCCATGACGCACGTTGTCGCCGTCGAGGACATAGACATGTTTTCCAAGATTGAAAAGTTCGCGTTCGAGTTCCGTTGAAATAGTGGATTTTCCAGAACCAGAAAGTCCTGTGAGCCAAATCACACAACCGCTGTGAGCATTGCGTAACGCACGCTGCGTTGCGGTAACTTTGCCGTGGCTCCAATAAATGTTTTCGCTCTTGTGCAGCGAATCCGAGCTGCGACGCGGATAATTATCTTCGGCAACAATTCCACCGCCGGAAACTTCAAAACCATCGACGATTACGAAACGTCCGGTCGCCACGATTTCCGAATGTGCGTCGAAGGCGATCGGACGTTTTGTTTTTAAAGTGAGTTCAGCGACTTCGTGGCGGCCGACGCGCAGTTCTTTTCCTTCGCGTTGCACGGTTTCCAGCGTCGAGGCGTCGATGATTTTTGAAATGTCGTCGATCTCGCAATCCACTTCCTGCGTCGCGAGTTTCAATTTGTAGCTGCGCCCTTTGCGAAATGGTTCGCGCCCCAACCAAAACAGTCGCGCTTTGAAACGGGTCAGTTCGTAAGGCGGCGCAGTCTCCAGTGCTGCGACCGCTCCG
>JBDSLX010000179.1:0-7208 GCA_039916145.1 Verrucomicrobiota bacterium
CGCCACTGGAAACGCTGAATGCTTTTGCCTGAAACCTTTCGAGTTCGCGCTCATAATATTCAATCCGTTTCTGAATCGCCTTTTGTTGTCCCTGCTCATCTGTGGTCAGACCGAAATCTTTTTGTGGACGCTCCTTCTCCGGCAAATCTTTCAAAACTTTGACGCCTTTTTGTTTCAAAAATCCCTGAATAGCGACATTTCGCTTTAGCTGAATCGTTTTCAGCTTTTCCTTGTTGGATTTCATCGCGACTTTCACGCGCTCGATTTCCTTTTCAAAACCCCCGGTGTTTTCGCTCGAAAGAAAATCCACTTTGCGCGATTCAAATTGTGTCGGCGCGAAAATACTTTGCAGCCGGTAATAATCTTTGGTTGGAATCGGATCAAACTTGTGGTCATGACATTTCGCGCAGCCGGTCGTGAGTCCGAGATAAGTCGCGCCAACGTTTGCTGTCACATCATCGAGAAAAAGTTGACGAGTCACGGCGGCGACGCTCATCGAAGTTTGTTCCCACGGCCCCATCCGCAACATGCCAGTCGCGATTAATTTTTCCGCATCACTCGAATCAATTTCATCTCCGGCGATTTGTTCGGCGACAAATTGGTCGTAAGGTTTGTCGGAATTAAGGCTGCGGATGACGTAATCGCGATAACGCCAAGCATTAGGTCGTTCGTAATCATTGGAAAATCCGTCGGTGTCCGCGTAACGAACGACATCCAACCAATGTCGCGCCCACTGTTCACCATAGCGTGGCGAAGCAAGTAATCGCTCAATGACTTTGTCAAAAGCATCAGCCGATTTATCTGAAACAAAATCGTCGATCTCTTTCGGCGTCGGCGGCAATCCCGTTAGATCAAACGTGGCGCGGCGAATCAAAGTGATTTTGTCGGCGCGTGGAGCAGGGGACAATGTTTTCTCGGCAAGTTTTTCGTTAATGAAAGCATCAATGAAATTTTGAGTTTTGAGTTCTGAGTTTTGAGTTTTTGGAACGGAAACTTTTTTCACCGGCTGAAAAGCCCAGATGTCCTCCGCTTTGTAACTCCACTTCGGTTGCGTTGCGGCATTGGTTTGCGCGGTTGCCCAAGGCGCGCCTGACAAAATCCATTGGCGCACGATTTCAATTTCGTCTTTGGAAAGCGCGTTGCGATCTTTCGGCGGCATTTTGAAATCGTCGTCTTGCCGCAGAATCGCCAGATACATCGGGCTTTTCTCCGGCTGACCCGGAACGAGAGAGGGTTTTTTGCTTTCGCCGCCTTTGAGCAAACCTTCGCGCGTGCTCATGTCCAATTCGCCTTCGATGCCATCTTTGTCCTTGCCGTGACACCCGAAACATTTTTCCTGAAGAAGCGGTTGAACTTTATGGACGAATTTTTTTTTGGCATCGGTTTCAGGCAGAGGTTTCTCCTCAGCGGGCAAATCAAAATTGATCGACACCGTGCTGGCGAGTGTGAGGAACCACCGCATTGGCCGATTCAATTTCATGTGATAACCGGAGGGTCGCATATTGGACGCAGTTCGACAACCGAACGATGACGGCGTTTATGGAGTGCAGTGATTTGTCACCACTTTGGCAATGCGCGAGTTCTCGCGTATTCGTTGGCGCCCCTTGCCAAACGGAAAGCTGGACAATGCAACGCATGCCAAAGTCTCGGACGCAAACTCACTTGATTTCATTTCGCAATACGGCATCGTTTCAAAATGGTAACACCAAACAGTTCCGTGACCCTCAGTCCGCAGCAGATCGAAGAATTGAGCCGAAAGCTTTCGAAGATGCGCCATGACATCAATAACCATCTTTCACTGATTGTATTCGCCGTCGAGGTGTTGCGATCGAAACCAGAAATGCTGGAACGTATGTGTACCACCATATCCGACCAACCGCAGAAAATTACAACTGACCTCGCAAAGTTTTCGGCGGAGTTCGAGCAAACCTTCGGAATTATTCGCAATTGATCGGCATATTTTCAGGGAATAAATTCGATTGTAACTTTCAAAACCACCGCTTCGTCTCCCCTTATGCAGTGCAGACAAAACTTAATCAAAGGAACCGTATGAAAAATGCAAAAATGATCTATTTAGTCGCGGGATTGTTGGCCGTTTCCGTGCCGCAATTAACGCGAGCAGAAGATGCTAAAAAGCCGGAAGGTCGTCCCGATCGCGAAGAGCTTCGTAAAGAATTCCAGAATCTCACGCCCGAAGAACGGGAAGCCAAGAAAAAAGAATTCGTGGAAAAACGCGGCGAGGAAATGAAAAAAGCGGCGAAAGATTTGGGTTTGGATCAGGAAGAATTGAAAAAGCTTTCACCAGAAGAGCGCCGCGCCAAAATCAAAGAGGCTGTCGAGAAGAAGTTGACTGAGCTTCAGAAGAAAAAAACCGACGGCACAATCACCGATTCTGAAAAGGAAACCCTCCAGAAATTGGAACAGCGCAAAAAAATGCTGGAAGGACAACGCGGGGAAGGCGGGCCTGGAGCGCGACCTCATCGGAAACCGGGCGCAGAAAAGCCAGCGGATAAATAGGCGATCTTTTTTTGACTCGCGCAAGCCACTGCCTCAAGCAGTGGCTTTCTCATTTTGACAGAACCTGACCTTTGCCCTCAATTGGACGCGATGGAACGAACCGACTCGGAACTGATTGCCGCCGTGCTGAAAGGCGACGCGGCCAGCTTTGAGCCGTTGATTGTAAAATATCAGCCGCGCGTTTTTGCCACCGCCCGACGTTACGCCCGCCGTGAAAGCGAAATTGAAGACATCGTTCAGGAAATCTTTTTAAAGGCGTTTAACAAGTTGAAAAGTTTTCGTGGGGAAGCGCCTTTTGAACATTGGCTCATGCGATTGGCAGTACGGACTTGTTACGATTTTTTACGCGGACATCAACGCAATCGTGAGACGGCGTTTACGGAATTAACCGAGCCTGAAACCCAATGGCTGGATCGATTCGTCGTTCAGCCCGACACCGCGAGCGAAAACGCCAGCGCTGCCCGCGCGCTGGTAGACAGAATTTTGCTCCAGCTTTCGCCTGCGGCGCGACTGGTCATCACGCTCCTCGAGATCGAAGAACGTTCGGTCAAAGAAATTGCTGCGCTAACCGGCTGGTCCGTTCCGCTGGTCAAGGTGCGGGCGTTCCGGGCCAGAGCCGAAATGCGCAAAATTGTGGCAAAAATAAGTCGCGACAAGTACCTGTAACCGTGAAAAGAAAGTGCCCGTCTATCGAAATGTGACCGTTATGAATTTACAAAAACTCCAAGCCAAATTGCTGGCAGCGGCTCGAAAGGCTTCTCCCAGCGACCATGTTCCTTTCGCTTTTGAAAAGCGGATCATGGCGCATCTCGCCAAACCCATTGCTGATGTCTGGTCGCTTTGGGGTCGGGCCCTTTGGCGCGCGGCGGCTGCGTGTGTTTTTGCGATGGCCCTACTCGGCGGGTGGTCATTTCAAACTTCGTCAGACGAGAGTCCCGATTTGTCACAGGATTTCGAAAATACAGTTTTCGCAGCGCTGGATGACCAGTCTGAAATCAGTATCACCGAGGACGAAGCCTGGTGAGTCCGTGGAAAGTCATTCTAGCCACGCTGGTCATTTTTTGTTCAGGGTTGGCGGTGGGCGCGTTGATGGTTAAAAAATATGCACGCACCGGTTCGCATTCCCGCCAGACAGCGGTTGCAGTTAATCCGCATCCTTCTCCAACCCCGTCGCATCTTCAGCAAAAGGAATTTTTGCGGCGGATGCACAATGAGCTAACTCTCCGTCTTGAACAGCGTGAACGGATCGAACAAATTTTAAAAGAAAGCCAGGAACGCACGAAGGAGATCCGGGAAAAGATCGCTCCGGAAATGAAGGAAGAGGTGAAAAAAGTCCGCGAACAAATTCGCGTGGAACTCATTCCCGAGCAGCAGATAAAATTCGATGAACTGATCAAAACAAAGCTACCGCGCAAATCCGATGAACCGAGCGAGGCCTCTCGCCGAAGATTTTTGCCGAAAGATGGTTTTCGCCGCGCACAGACCAACAATCCCCCGACGAATGGCGTTCGGCCGGTAAATCCCTAGTCTTTAATCGTGCAGTTGCGGCGAACTCTGCTAAATTCGGGCCGGTGCAAAATGTGATCGAAGATTTTCTTTTTTACCTTCGCCACGAGCGCGGCCAAGCCGAGCACACTCAGAAAACTTACGCCGGTTTGCTGGGTCGATTTGTGGCATGGGCAGGAACGCAAAAAATCAGCGATTGGAAATCGGTCCAGCTTTCGGATCTCATGTCGTTCATCGAGCATGAGCACCAACGTGCGTTGGAGAATCAGCCTGAGAATTCCGTTCGCAAATTAAGCTCCGAAAGTGTTTATCTCGAAATTGCCGCTCTACGCGCCTTCTATCGTTTTGCCGAACAGGAAAAAATTTTACCACTGAACGTCGCCGAAAATCTTTCCTTGCCCCGCCACTGGAAACGTTTGCCCAAAGCGCTGAGCTACGACGAAATTGAAAAACTTCTCACCCCGCAAATTCCCGAAACACCTAAGAATTTATGTGATCAGGCAATTATCGAACTCGCCTACGCTTCCGGCCTCCGTCTTTCAGAATTGAAAAATATTCGACTCGAACAACTGCATTTAGAGGCGGGCTTCATCAACGTAATCGGCAAAGGAAATAAAGAGCGCGTTGTGCCAGTCGGGAAGAAAGCCATCGAAGCAATTCAGCGTTATTTAAATTCCGGTCGCCCTCAACTTGTTAAGAAGAAATCGCCGGCAAATGTTTTTCTAACAAACTGCGGAACGTCATTCGCCTCGGTGACACTTTGGCTGCGAATAAAAAAGCGAGTTCGCTTTGCTGGAATCGCGCGCAACATCACCCCTCATATGTTGCGGCATAGTTTTGCTTTGCACCTGCTCGAACACGCAGCCGATCTGCGCGTTATCCAGGAACTGCTTGGCCACGCCAGCATCGCCACGACGCAGGTTTATACGCACACGTCGACGCAACTATTGAGCGATGTTCACCGACGATTCCATCCGCGCGCAAAAATCCAGCGCGCGGCTGATCAATCGAAATCGTAAACGACGACTTTCTTGCAAATTTTTTTAAAAACCGTTTCCACAAATTCCACGTGCATTGGATGCGTCTGATAATCATCCTGCGCTTTCTTGTTTGGAAAAATCAAATTGAGCGCGACTTGATAGGTTTGATCCACCACCGGACGATGGCTTTCCACCATTTTCCCAGCGTGAAATTGCAAAACGCCCGGAATTGGTTTCAGAAACTTTTCCATGCCCGCCAGTAACTCATCAGCGGAATTCGGGTTTTCAGGATCAGTCCAAAAGATAACAACGTGCGAAAACATGGCGGCGATTTAATTACTTCTGTTCCCAATGACCAAGACGATTCTTTGGAATTTTCGCCGACTCAGGGTAAATGAGATAAACGGTATTATGCGATTTGTTCCACGCGTTGAGCACGTTTTCACGTTTGTAAATATGACGAACCTTTTGTCCTTTTTCCAAATTCGTCGCCGGATCGTTAATGACCACATCGCCTGTTTCTGTGAAGCCAATCACCGTGACGACATGTCCGCTGCCGGTATCTTTTCTGCCCGGCGCCAACAAATGAAATGGGGCAGAAATAATCACTGGAATTCCTGCCGCAATCCAATCTTCCAACTCGGAAATATCCGTGAACCGTGAAATGTAAGCGCGCATTCCCGGAAATTTTCCAGCAAACGCCGTGTTGAATGGCCAATTTCCCGTGCCGTAATTTTTGTCCCACACGCCCACCGCGCATTCTGGCACATCCAAATTCATTTCCGGTCGATGCAAAATCTCGGACCAACGTATCAAAATCATCGAGAGCGAAGTCGGACTGCACCAACCTTGTTCCTCGGGATACGAGTTCTGCGAACGCTCGGGTGTTTCAATAATTTTGCCCCATGCCTTTTGGTTTGGAGGCAACGGACTTGTTTGTGCTTTGCTGTTGAGAAAAGACAGGCCGAGAAATTTTAATTTCGGTTCAACGCCTTTTTCCGCGCTGCCGAGCGTGACGCGAATTTGCGTTTTCTCGCATAACTCCGAAAGCATCAGAGTATCCGTGCTGACTTTGCCATCGGAATCTTTTGGTTGCCTCACACTTTCACGAGGAAATCTGGCCGTGTCTTCCGACCAAAGCCCCAGTGTGTAAAATTTCGTCGCACGATTTGAATACAGTCCGCGTGCCTCGATTTTCAGATAGGTTCCCGAAGGCGCGTGAGCGTTCCACGACACCACCAATTCATCCCACGCCATCGGAGCTTTGATTTCTGGCGACGTCAAAATTACTTCATTGCCAGCCAATTTTTTTTTGAATTTCGAAAATTTTTCGATCCCGATGAAATGGCTTGGATTTTCGGCGACCTTTGTAAGTTCGCCGAACGAAGAATTCACCAACAGAATTGTGGCCATACAAATAAGAATTCCAGTGAGTTTTCGCATACTTGGGGCGCAAATTAACATCGACGGCACGGGCTGAAAATGATTAACACGTGGCGCATTTATGAAACTTTATCGTCTGAATCGCCTTTTTAACGCCAAGTCCAATCGCTGCTTCGATGTCGCGGTTGACCACGGATTTTTCAACGAACGTGGATTTCTGCAAGGAATCGAGAACCTCGAAAAATGTGTTCGCACGCTCGTCGAAGCCGCGCCCGACGCCATTCAACTCACCGTCGGCCAGGCGCATTATTTGCAATCGTTGCCTGGCAGACAAAAACCGTCGCTCGTTCTCCGCACCGATGTCGCGAACGTTTACGGCAATCAACTTCCGCGCACGTTGTTCAGCCGCATGATTGAACAACCCGTCGAACAGGCATTACGACTTGATGCGACTTGCGTTGTCGTGAATCTGTTTCGCATCCCCGAGCAACCCGAAGTCACCGATCAATGCATCCAAAATATTTTGAAAATCAAACCGGAATGTGACCGTATCGGAATGCCACTGATGATTGAGCCGCTGGTTTTCCAATCGAACCAAAAAGCGGGCGGCTACATGGTCGATGGCGATTTGGAAAAAATTCTTCCGCTCGTCCGTCAGGCCGTCGAACTCGGCGCTGACATCATCAAAGCCGACCCAACCGATGACGTGAGCGTTTATCACAAGGTTGTGGAAATTTCGGGACGCATTCCAGTTCTAGTGCGCGGCGGCGGCAAAGCGCCCGACAAAGAAATTTTGGAACGTACGGAAAATTTAATCAAACA
>JBDSLX010000180.1:0-7235 GCA_039916145.1 Verrucomicrobiota bacterium
GGCGTTACCTCTCTTTTCTGGATCGTTTTTTTCGGCACAGCGAAGTTGAGAGTTCTATGGCAGAAGCCGAGGCCGACGCGCGGCTGTTGGAGTTGTTGGAAATAAATCTTTCCGCTCTTGCGCCCGACGAACGCGCCTTGATCGAAAAGAAATATTTCCATCGTGATTCCGTCAGCGACATCGCGGAGCAACTGCAATCAAGCGAGAAAGCCATTGAATCGCGGTTGGTGCGAGTTCGGCGCAAACTTAAAGAACTAATCCTTGTTCAACTCAAACATGAAAAATAATTTTGATAATGACGAGTTGCTAAAAGACGTTCTGGCGGACGCCGCTCCGCCGTCTTTTCGCGACGAACTTTTCGCCAGGACGCTCCAGCAGGTGCGCCGACGAAAACAATTACGCCGAACCGGGAGCGCGCTACTCGCGACCAGCGCCGTTGTGGTTGCGCTGATTTTTTTCGCGAGAGTTTTACCCAAAGCGAAAGTCGCTCCGACACGAATCACTACGAATCCGCTCCTCATCCATTCTCAACCTTTGGCAGCCAACATGATTGTCCGGACCGACTCCACTATTGCGCTGGTAAATTCTTCCAGTTCGGCTGGCGCCATTCTCAAATCTGCTTCCGCGAAATATTTATTCAGCGTCATCGGCGACGATGAATTATTCGATTTGTTGGACGGAAGACCGGCGATATTGGTCCGCCGAAATTCATTTGGGGCAGAACTGGTTTTCGCCAATCCCGCCGATCAGGACGGATTTCTCATCCGGTAACTTCTTCAATGAGACGCGTTCAGTTTTGCAAAAGTTTTCTGTCCGACTCAGTTATTTTCCGGCGACTTTCCAACTTCAACATTTCCCGGGCATAGCCCTGGCCTAATTCGCGTTGGGATTTGGTATCGAAATGCACGAGATCGGCCTTCGAGGTGAGTCCCTTCGATAGCACACAACTGGTAAACGGAACTTTTTCTGGAATTTGGGCGAGAGTTTCGTTTACCTGTCGCGCGAAGGGCTGCGGATTTCCGGGTCGCGTGTAATTAAATTCTCCAGTTTGCCCGACGACGAACGGGAGTTTCGGCGAATTCAAATCCGCGCGAATGTCGCCGATCATTTTGGTGAGGCGTTCGCCATAAGTTTTCGCATTCGTTTGCGTGCCCGAATCCGCTTCGCCTTGATGCCAAATAATCCCGGCGATGGTTCCGAACTCTGCCGCAGCTTTGGCGCGAACCACTGCGTTGGAATATAAATCCGCGCCCCGCACCCAGCGTTTAAGCGGCGTTCCACCCACGGCGCACGGCACAAGCCCAATGGAAATTCCGGGAGTCGCCTCAGCCATCGCTTTGCCAAACGCGAGACCGGGACCGACGCCGGGAGTTTTCTTCGGCTCACCCACAGTCAGTGGTTCAACCGCGAGTTCCCATTGGTTGCTTCGTGTGAAAACAAACACGCGCGGATGGAAAATCTTATCTTCTTCTTCCACGACGCCGCGTCCCGCCATGTTCGACTGGCCCATGAGTAAATAAATTTTCAAATTCTGTTTCGCCGGGAGTTTTGCGGAGGAATTCGTTTCAGCATTCGCAGTCGTGACCATAAGCAGTGCGAGAAAAATAAAATATTTCATTGAGACACTTTCGTTTCTTCCAGTTTATCCAACTGGATTTGACGCATCGCTTGCACTTCGGCTTTCGCTTCGGCGAGGTTCTGCTGAAAGGCGGGACTTTTCATCAACTCACGAAAAATCGCTTGTCCCAGCACTCTGCCCGCAGAGACGTCCGTAGGAAAATGTTTGCCAATGATGACGCGGTCCCAGCCGATGTTCCGGCCAATGGCTAAAATAGCTTCGCGTTTTTCCGGAAAAATTTCCGCGAGCAACAATGATTGAATGGTGCCAACGGCGGAATGTCCGCTGGGATAACTAAAACTGGGTTCGGGTTTTCCAAGCAACAATGCACTGTCGATTTCATAAGGCCGCTTCCGTTTCCAATGGTTCTTCGGGATGGTAATTGCTTCTTTAATTTCAGGTTTCAGGTCCTGGTAAAATTGTTCCAGCTTGGGAAGTTTGCCGGGCTGAAAAAATTCTCCGATTGCCGGAGTAAAATTGAACAGCGTCAGGCTCGCGTCTTTCCTGGCCCGCGTTTCTTCATCCGCAGTTCGCCCGTGGAAAACCGCCCGCGCCGAAGCGAGATCGGCTGCTTGCTCGGTGGAATCCGGCGCGGGCGGTGGAGCGAGCAACGCGATGCCGCCGGTTTGGCTCGCCTCCAGATATTTGTCGGCTGCGAAGATGGGCGCGGCGACGCACAGCAACAGAAAAAAAGTTGGGATTAAAAAATGACCACCCGGTTTGCGAATGGGGTTTTGCCGGATGGATTTCACAATCATAAAAGTTTTAGAAGTAATGTTTTAACAAGAGCAGACGCTCCAAACAAATTCAATTTATCGTTTCAAAACTTCGTTGAGGAAATCCATCATGTCCGCGCCCCACATTTCGCTGCCGCGGACGGCAAAGCCGCCGTGGCCGGAATGCGGATCGTCGTTGTTGCCGAACGCGGGATAAATTTTCGCGCGATTTGGTTTTCCTTTGCGCTTGAGTTCGCCTCCGAGCAATTCGCTCGGACCCAGGTTGTAATCATTTTCCGCCTGCAAGAGAAACATGGGTGCTTTTGCATTTTTCACGGCTCGCAGCAATCGCTCCCGCAACAATGGATTGCTGCTCCACGACATCGCTGCTGGCGCAAAGGGCACGAATGCTTTCACGCCCAATCCTTTTTCCCAGACAGCACAGTTTGAATTCCTCCGTAAGAAATTCCTGACATGACCAATGCGTTCGTATTTATGAATGATTGTTGTTTAAGCCATGCAATCGCGGCGACGACGTCCAGATTCGCCTTCTCGTGCAATTCGATGTCGTACTTTCGCGTCACGTTCAAATCTTTTTCCTTCTCACGAAATTGCGTTTGCAGATCGACAATGTAATCGCCGGACGAACGTCCATGCCCGCGTCGATGCGGAACAAAAAAGACAAATCCCTTGCTCGTCCAAAATTCTCCGAGGGTTGGAAACCAGCCGGGAATCTTCTCACTGCCATGATTATAGATGACAGCGGGAAAAGGGCCTTTGCCTTCGGGTTTGTAAATGAATCCATGCAACGTCGCGCCGTCCCGAGAAAAAGAAACAAGCTCTGGCTGCGGGAGTTTTTCGTCCGGCTGTGTGCGGGAAGGATTTTCAGAATGTCCGCAGTCTGGAAAGCTGCAATCTATGAGAAACAACGCGAAAACCGTCAGGAGAATTTGCGTGAACCGATGCGAGGACGGGAAATTCACAACGTTCATCCTTTCGCAGACGATTTAAAGAGAGCGTAAGTTTCACGCGTGAAAGCCGGGGATTTCAAGCTGCCACTAAAAAATCCACAAATGGATGTGGATTTTGCGCAGATTGATTTCTACCGCGACTCCGCTCAGGGTCGCCGTTCGTTATTGTAATCCCGATCATCGTAGCGGTATCGATCCACTCCGGCAGGTTCGTTAATGCGCGGTCGATAGTTGGACTCGCGCGTCAGGTTTGCCTCAATGCCGTGGAGAATTTGGTTTTCCCAATTTTTAAACCAAGCCACCGGCAAGCCAGCCTGACGACTGACGACTTCCACCTGCGTTTCGCCCGGAGAAAGGCGAGTGACCCACAGGCCGACGTTCTCTCCCATAGTGTGCAATTGCAGGCCGCGGGTCGCCCCGATATATCCGCGCGACTTATCGGCCGTGCGAACATCCAATTCGCCGGCTTGGGCAGCGTCCACCGCTGCGCGCCAGACCGACTCATAAGGCGCTTCATACACCACTTTTTTGCCGCGACCTTCCATTTGCGCAACTCGCGATTGCGTCACGCAGCCGCCGAGAAGAGCGAAGGTCAATAAAACAACCGAAGTTAAATAGCGTTTCATAAATGATTCTCCTTTGCGTTAATATTGTCGCTCCAATTCAAAAACTCAATTCGGTAAACCCCTCAATGATACCAAGGTAAATTCCTTTAGATGCAAAAGAAAACAAAGTGAGCGCACACCAATTTCTACGGAAAACTATTTACGGAAAGTCTGCTGAACGAAGATGCGATTCACGCCGCATGCGGCTTCCGAAAATCCGGAGAAAGCGTCAGCTTGCGGAAGAGCGATTTTGCCGGAAAAACTTCCTTGAATCGTCGGCTGAACGACGAGGCGATAAAAACCTTGTGAAGCGTTGTCCGTCGAGAGAGAAAAAATTCCGTGGCCGTAAGGCGTCGGGGTGATCCCGCCGGGCGATAAAATCTGCCACGAAGCATCGGTAAGATTGGTTTTGAAAAGCAGTTGGTAATTGCGATTTCCCAAATAAGGCCAGAAGGTAATGTTGGCCGCGCCGCCGGAAGATTGCAGATCAAGTTGAAGATGGGAATCGGCCGCAATCGGCGATGTTCCCACCGCATATTCTTCTGCGGTTGAGTAGCCATCGCCATCGGGATCAGCGAGCGGATCCACCGGGCCGCCGAAATAAAAATTTTCCCACCAGGTCGGCACTGTTGGTCCCGTTGGAAAATCCTGACTTTCCAAATAAGTAAATCGGACTGCGTCGGCCAGAACGACCATTGGATTGGCGTTGTTAGCCACGCGGACGTATCCGCTGTTGCCGGAATCAAAATCCATGTTCGCGCCGATGGATCGCCACGCGCCACCGCCACTTTGTTGATTAACGTAAACGATCGTGCTGCCGCCGTTGTTGAAAATGGTGAAGGGCGTGTTGTTGGCGCGGTTGCTGCCTTGCGGATAAAAAATGTGAACGTCGTATTTGCCCGTCGTGGAAAGATTGGGACGGAAGGTGGCCGTGGCCGTGTTTGAACCAACGACGGAACTGGCAAATTGATAGTCAACGCCGTATTTGTCCAAGGACGAATTTCCCAACGTCCAGGTTCCCGTGAATGCGGCTTCAGGATTATCAATGATGATTGTCCCTGCGGTGGTGAATTGATAAACGCCCGAAAGGTAAGTGTTTGTTTCGCCACTCGAGATGACTTGAAAACTGTAGCGCGTATTTGGCGTCAGCCCAGTCAGTAGAATGGTGTGATTGGTCGAAATTTTGCGATCAATGTAGGAACTGCTGCCGAAACTTGCGCCCATTGCCGACATGGATGAAGGACTTTGAATCACTGAGGTTGCAACAGAAAATTGCACCTGACTGTCGGAAGGAACGGTGCTCTTCCACGAAATCAATGCGCTGCGCATTCCCGGCGTCGCCTGAATGGTGTTGAGGTACGGAGAATCAATCAGCGTCAACATGGCGTTGGAACTGGTGGCTGTTCCGTAACTGTTTGTGATGAACACAGAATAGTTACCAACTTGTTCCGGTTGCGCGTTTGAAATGGTGAGAGTGTTGGTGGTCGCGCCGGAAAGATCGACGCCATTAAATCGCCATTGAAAAGTAAACGGCGCGGAGCCCGACAGCGCGACGGAAAAGTTTGCGTCACTCTCCGGATAGACGGAAGCGGGTTGTGGCTGCGCGGTAATGGTCGGCACTAGATTCTGAGGCACGGTCACACTGAGCGAGACGACAGAACTGGTCACTGCGCCAAGGGAATTGGTCGCAATCACAAAATAATTTGTCGAATTGGATGTTTGCACGTTGCTGAAGACGAGGCTGCTGTTTGTTCCACTTGAAACGGGCGTGCCGGTCGTCGTCACCGACCCCGAGCGCCATTGATATTTAATCGAAGAACCCGTAACAAAAGAGGAAAGCGTCGCGGTGGTGCCTTGCGTCGCGGTTAAACTCGTCGGCTGCTGGACCAGCAAAGGCGGATAGTTATTCGTTGCAGTCAAAACAGCAGACGCATCCAGAATATAGAATCCGGTTTGAATATCGCTTAACAAAAGTCTGTTTAGACCAAGATTCGGAAAGACCCCCCAGTTTCCTTGAAAGCTGCCACTCGCCGCAGCGGTATAAGTGTCATAAGCACCGATCCGAATCGGTTTAGTGCGGTCCGTGATGTCAAAAATATTGATCCCGTTCTGATACCAACTCAAAAAAAGCAAATTGCTGACAACCACTGGATTATGCGGAATCGCGGACGGAAGTCCCATGGTCGCCGGAGAAATAATGGTCTGCAAAACCGGACTGGCTGGATTGGAAATATCATAAAGTCGGACATCCCCTCCCGTCGTTTCTCGGCAAACGACGAGGGTATTTCCATCGGGCGTGGGCCAACTGCTATGAGAGCTGCCGCCGGAATTAAAGTTGCCCAACCAAACGGCGGGTTGAGAGCCAATATTACTGACGTCCCAGATATGCGTGTAGCCCGGTGCGGTGGATCCAGTGCCAAAGTCTGATGTGTAAAGAATGGTGTTCGTTCCTTTCTTTACCGCTGTAATTTGATGAACCTTGGAAGCGTTGGTGCATATAATGTCTCTCACTAAAAACGGAGCGAAAGGATCGCTGACATCAATGACTTTCACGGTGTTGACCCCCGCGACGTGAGCGGCTTCGTATAAAAAATTCCTTTCTAGAAAAACGGTATGCACTCTGTCGTGACCACCGCCAGCGGAGCCGATTTGCGAAAGTAAAGGAGGTGGAGTTGTACTGGTGAGAGCGTTGGTGAGGTTAACGATATGCACGCCGCCGCCGCTCCAACTGCCAAAGTAGCCAATTTTATTTCGCACGAACCCAAGTTCAAATTGGTTGAAACTAGAGGTCGGTGAAGCATAAATAGATTTCAGCATATTAGTGCCAGGATTTGAGATGTTATAAATTCCCACTCCGTAAGCCGTGCTATAGCCCGTCCAAATACCGAGACAAGCAAGGTCGCCTTCCGCCCAAACATCACCAAAGGCGATACTGGTGTTGGCCGGTTCGTGCTGGCTGACCAGAGTGATATTGATGTTTTGCGCTCGCGCGGAAAACGTCAGGCAGATGAGAAAAAGAAAACTCGACCAACCCAGAATTAAGATGCGGCGCATATGCAAAGTCGTTGAACAACTACCATACACTTTCACGACCGCTCAAACAAAGAAATTCCGTTGGCGAGCCTCTATTTCTTTTTGAAAACAATAATGTGCTGGCGAGGGAGAACGTCGATTGTTTCTTTCCATTCGAGCGGGTGAAGCGCCATTTCTTTGCGAAGCTGCGCGACCGTCATTTTGTGCAGCGGCTTGATCGGCACTTTCGGATCTTCGCCGCGAAACTCGACGAACACAATCCGGCCATTTGGTTTGAGCGACTTGCACAGCG
>JBDSLX010000181.1:0-6441 GCA_039916145.1 Verrucomicrobiota bacterium
GAATGGATTCTCCGCAACTCCCCCGTGCCCATCGGCACCGTGCCCATTTATCAGGCGCTCGAAAAAGTCGGCGGCAAAGCGGAGGAACTCACTTGGGAAATTTATCGCGACACACTTATCGAGCAGGCGGAACAGGGCGTCGATTATTTTACCGTTCACGCTGGCGTTTTGTTGCGCTACATCCCGATGACTGCGCGGCGCGCCACCGGAATTGTTTCGCGCGGCGGCAGCATCATGGCGAAGTGGTGTCTCTCGCATCACAAAGAAAGTTTTCTCTACACGCATTGGGATGAGATTTGCGAAATCATGGCCGCTTACGACGTGAGCTTTTCCATCGGCGACGGATTGCGTCCCGGTTCCATTGCCGACGCGAATGACGAAGCGCAATTTGCTGAATTAAAAACGCAGGGCGAACTCACCACACGCGCGTGGGATCGCGGCGTGCAAGTCATGAACGAAGGTCCCGGCCACGTCCCGATGCACATGATTCACGAGAACATGACCAAGCAACTCGAATGGTGCCACGAAGCGCCGTTCTACACGCTCGGGCCGCTCACGACCGACATCGCGCCCGGCTACGATCACATCACCAGCGGCATCGGCGCGGCGATGATTGGTTGGTATGGCTGCGCGATGCTTTGTTACGTCACGCCGAAAGAACATCTCGGTTTGCCGAACAAGAAAGATGTGAAAGACGGCGTCATCGCTTACAAAATTGCCGCGCACGCTGCTGATTTGGCGAAAGGTCATCCGGGCGCGCAACTTCGCGACAATGCCTTGAGCAAAGCGCGTTTTGAATTTCGTTGGGAAGATCAATTCAATCTCGGCCTCGATCCCGAAACAGCGCGCGAATTCCACGATGAAACTTTGCCGCAAGAAGGCGCGAAGTCCGCGCATTTCTGTTCCATGTGCGGCCCGCACTTCTGCTCGATGAAAATCACCGAAGACGTCCGCAAATACGCGGCTGAACAAGGCGTCGCGGAAGACGAAGCCCTCAAGAAAGGGATGGAAGAAAAGTCGAAGGAGTTTGTCGAGAAGGGTGCGAAAGTTTACGCTAAGGCGTAGTTCAGTTTCGACGATTGAAACACAAATTGGAATCAATGCATTTTCAAAAGCTAAAAACACTTTATGAGATACCTCTCGGGGCGACTCGTAGCGGTGCATTGTTCAACGCTCATGCTTATCCGACAAAAATCTCACCTGAAAGCGTTGCGCTATTGATAGCCTGCCACACCAAGCCGGGCGATTTGGTCTTCGACGGATTTGGAGGAAGCGGGACGACAGCACTTGCATCACTCCTTTGCTCCAAGCCGTCTGATGAACTGAAGGAAGAAGCAAACAAGCGCGGGCTTCAGCCAGTTTGGGGAGCGCGTCGGGCCGTTGTTTACGAGTTGAGCGGTTTGGGTTCTTTTATTGCGACCACACTTTGCTCAAGGCCAAATCCGGCGGAATTTATGTTGGCTGCACAACGAGTTCTCGCCGAAGCGGAGCGGCGCGTCGGTTGGATGTATTCAGCGACGGACTTGGATGGGGACGGCGGAGTGGCAAGATACTTTATTTGGTCTGACCGAGTAAAATGCCCAGCTTGTAAAGCGATTGCTTCGATGTGGGCCGGTTGTGTTTCCTTGAATCCCGCTAAAATCTCGGATGAGTTTCTTTGTCCGGAATGCTGGAAGAAATGTCCTTTGGATGAATTGCCAAGAATCTATGAGACCAAATTTGATGAGCTGCTCGGCCGGCAAGTTTCGGTTAGATCACGGGCTTTGGTTCGGGTGGATGGGGTTACCGGAAAGAAACAATGGAGTCGCGAGCCATCCACCGAAGATTCAGATTTGTTTGAGCGGATTCAAAACGAGGCGGTTTCAGGGCGATTCCCTCTTGTTCCAATGATGGGAAAAGATTGTGGGTCGTGGGGTGACCTCTGGCGATCCGGCTATCACGAAGGTATGACCCACGTTCACCATTTTTACACACGCCGAAATTTTATTGTGCAAGCAGTGTTGCATGATTTGGTTGAAAACGAACCAGTGGATATCCGGGATGCACTGAAGTTTTGGGTGTCCAGCTACAATTCCAGCCATTCAACATTGATGACAAGGGTCGTGGCAAAGACCGGCCAAGATGATCTGGCTTTGACCAGCGCGCAACCGGGCGTGCTTTATATCAGCGGACTTCCGGTGGAAAAGAACGTATTGCTCGGTTTGAAGCGGAAAGAGAAAACCATCGCGCAGGCATTTGCACTCCTTCGCGAATCACAAGGGGAAGTCAAAATAGTGCAGGGGTCGTCAACTGACACACACCTTGATGATGCCTCAGTTGACTACGTTTTCACCGACCCACCATTTGGCGGGAACATTCCTTACAGCGAAGTTAATTTCATTGCCGAGGCGTGGCTCGGTCGAACTACAAATACCAAAGAGGAAGCGATTGTCAGCTCGGCACAAAAGAAAGCTGTCAGCGACTACGAGAGTCTTTTGACAAAAGCGTTTTCCGAACTTCGCCGAATCCTGAAACCAGAAGGCAAGGCGACACTCGCTTTTCATTCTACGCAATCAGACGTTTGGAAGGCTTTGGTGTCGGCTTACACAAAAGCCGGCTTTTCGCTGGAATTTTCAAGCATTCTTGACAAAAAGCAGGGAAGCTTCAAACAGGTTACCGCTTCAAACTCAGTCAAAGGCGACCCGCTCATTCTTCTTCGTCCGGGTTTGAGCAAGACGCCAATTGCGACCGTAGAGCCGCGCAACGTCATCCGCGATTTGCTTTCTGTTGCGGATGAATGTCGCGCCAATGCACCAGATGAGTGGACATCACAGCGATTGTATTCACGGTTTGTAGAGCATTACCTCAAGCGCCACCATGCGCCACCGATTGACGCTTCACAATTTTACAGCGAACTCGCGCTTGTCCAATCGCTCAGATGAGAGCTGTCCAAATCCAGTCTGATTCGCTTGAACTATTGCGGCCAGTTCTTTCCGACCGGGTGAGTGAATTGAAGCTGAAAACATTGGGCCAGTGTTTCACGGGGTTGCGAACGGGACGAATTCTTGCGGCTCTTGCGGGCACGCCCAAAGGTGGGAGTGTTGTTGATCCAATGGCTGGTCACGGCGACTTGTTGGAAGCCGCAGCAGAAAGAGCCGCCAAGGAAAAAACAAAACTTGAACTTCTTGGCATCGAGATTGAGCGGGCGACTGCACAGTTGGGGAAGCGGCGCTTGTCGCTCATCTCCGAAAGATACGATAACATTCACGGGGCTTTTTTTTGCGAGGACGCTTTCAGTCTGAAAACGTGGCTAACGGTTGCTCCGCAATCTCAATTTGAACTCGTCATCACAAATCCGCCTTACGTCCGTTATCAAACCCAATCGAACGGCGGGATTGAGGGCAAATCAAACACTCCGAAAGCTGACAAGGTTAGAAATGCTCTGACACTACTCGTCAAAGCACTCGCTCCCGTTAATGAGCGCCCAGTTTGGGAGATGATGGTTCAATCTTATTCCGGCCTTGCAGATTTGTCTCTCCCAAGCTGGCTATTATGCGGGTTGCTGACAAAGCCCGGCGGCACGCTTGCAGTTGTTGCCCCACAAGCTTGGTTGAATCGCGATTACGCCCGACTGATTCGATACTTCTTTCTGCGTTTTTTTGAGCCCCTCGTTGTTGTCCAGGAATCAGGGCAGCGTTGGTTTGAAGAGGCGCTAGTTCCCGTTTCATTGGTGATAGGGCGTCGTCTCCAAACGGATGAAGCTGCTCTGCCCTTGAGCGAGCGTCACGATACCGACAGGCAAACTCATTTCATTGAGATCACCTCGAACGCAGCTTCGGATGTAAGCCATGTAGGAAGCGCATTTCCCGGGCGCGATCCCGAAGGACAATTTGCAAACTGGATTCAACGCGGGTATGCCGTCAAGAAAACCGGTATAGACGCAAAAACAGTTTCATGGGTCGAACAACGCGACGACATTGCCTCACTTTGCCGTAAAGCTAGATGGTTTCATGCCGTAGAAGGAAAGAGCCAGCATTCCCGAATTGAATCCACTTCGACACCATCATCAATCCCGCCGGTTATTCGTAGCGCGCTGCCAGCGGGCTTGATAAGCAAGTTTCAATATCTTGACGAATCGGCAATTTGCGTTGGTCAAGGATTGCGAACCGGTTGCAACGATTTCTTTTACGTGGAGATTGTCGAAGATTCAGCGCAAGGCCGTGAAGTTTTGATACGAACCAGCGCCTTGTTTGGGCGTCAAGAGTTTCGTGTTCCGCAATCCATCTTGAAGCCTGTCGTTCGCCGCCAAGTTGAATTCAGTTCACAGCGAGTATTACTTCACGCTATTAAGGGGCGAGCGCTTGATTTGCAGTGCCACTTGCTTCCTGAAGATTTCAAGCTATATGCCGAGGCTGGCAAAAATGGGAAGCCAAATTCAGGCCGGTTTCATCTCATGCCGGACGCGCTCGCCGAATATGTGCGATTGGCATCCCGCACCTATCTCGAACGCGGCCACCGGCGAACACTCATACCTGAACTTTCAGCAGTCGAACCAAATGGATCAGGCCCGAATGACCGGAGTTTTCATCTTAACGGAAGCGCCAAAAAATCTGCGCGTTGGTGGTATATGATTCCGCCATTCACCCAACGTCATTTTGCTCCTGTCTTCATCCCACGCATCGCGCATGAATCGCCACTTCCAGTTTTCAACACGAACCCGCCAGCGTTGATTGACGCCAACTTTTCAACGCTCTGGTCTACGGACAAATCTTTTTCGGGAGAACTGATTTTAGCTTTGTTTAACAGCACATGGACGGAATTGTGCATGGAAGCTCTTGGCACGCCCTTGGGTGGAGGTGCTCTAAAGCTTGAAGCAACGCAGATTCGCCGCATTCCTTTGCCAATCCTGACAACTGCGCAGAAAGCCGAACTTGTATCCACTGTCAAAGTGCCGCTCGATAGCCCTTCACAAAACTTATCTGCGGTGCGACAAAGAATCGACAAAGTCGTCCTTTTTGCTTTATCTGGTGGGAAAATCAAAGGCGCGCAAATTGCGGACGCATCGCGGGTGCTGTCCGAATTGTCTGGATCGTTACGGCGTAAGCGCAGGATAACAAGAGTAGCCACAACCGCGTGATGCGTGAAAATATTTGTTCAACATAAAAATCGCCCCAGCCAAGTGCTGTTTGCATTCGACGAGGTTGTAAACCCGTCGATGGAGCAAGTGCGCTGGGCGGTTGCCTATTCAACGCGTAAGGGTTGCGAGCGTCTCATCAAACGGGTTGCGGATCGGATCGGCCAATCGAAATGGGATGACACAAAGAAAACATTTGTGACCTCGTTCGACTTTGGGTTAACCGATCCTGCGGCATTGGAATTTCTGGCAAGCCAGAAACACAGTGAAGTTCACGTTGCAAATGCCGAAGTTCATTTGCGACCCGGATTTAGACCGGCACAGGCATATCATCCGAAGCTCTATCTGTTCGATGATCCGAAGGCGACCGGTTACGTCGTTGGCTCTGCCAATCTGACCGCAAGTGCTTTGATCAGCAACACCGAGGTTGTCTCCGCCGGTTTCGAAATTCCCGGCAACAGTTCTTGGAACGACGCTTGGACGGAACTGTTTTTCAACACGCAACCGCTTACCCAAAACATCCTTCGGGACTACAAGAAAACATGGAGTCGTCCAAAGCTACGGGCAGTTGATCCCGATCCGAAACCAAAACAGCCTGTCATAATCGCATCCGGTAAAAATGTCTTCTGGGATGCAATCGAAAGAGGCGGGGTTGATCCAATGTTATTTAACCACTTTTGGGTTGAGGCTGGTTCGATGCCCAATGGCGGTTCCCACAATCAGTTGGAGCTGCCAAGAGGCGCAGACCGGTTCTTTGGAATGCCCCTTAGCCAGTATTCGGAAGCCCACATTATTATCGGAAAACCACCTTTGACCCTTCGCGGTCGTGTATGGCGAGATCGTCCCTTAACGTGGCATGGCGCGAAGAAAATGAACAAAATGGAGCGAATCAATCTGCCAACATTAGCTCAGGGTGGATTTGATTACCGCCACACCGCCATTCTTTTTCGCCGCCACGAGGAAGGTTTTGAAATCAACGTATTGCCTTGGGATGACGATGCCGCCATTGCTTGGCGGGCAGCATCTGAAGCGCTCGGAATTGTTTTTCGCTTGGGAAAAATTGGCGCTCGAATCTGTGGGCTGTTCTGATTTTAAGAAAGGAATTCTGGAAAATTTTACCGTGAGTTGTATTTGAGAAGTTTTGCCCAAGTTGAATTGAATTATTGTCATCATCGCGACCCCGTTCAATCGCCGAAAAAATCATTGCGTAGTGAAATGGCTACACTTAACGTGTAGTCACATAGCTACACATGAATTTAAGACGCGACGTATTTCAAGCCATCGCTGACCCGACGAGAAGGGCGATCCTTCTGTTGGTGGCTTCGCAA
>JBDSLX010000182.1:0-17689 GCA_039916145.1 Verrucomicrobiota bacterium
CCGACGGCGTTTACACGGCGGGCAGCGTGGAAACGTTGAAGCAGGATATTTTGTCCGCGAAAAAGTTCGGGTTCAATTTCCTGCGCATCCACATCAAGATCGACGATCCGTTGGTGCTCTATTACGCGGACACACTCGGCATCATGCTCATGGCGGACATGCCGAATTTCGGTGAAGGCGGCAACACGCCACTTGGCCAACGTCGGTTTGTCGAAATGATGCGCGCGGCTTTCAAGCGGGATTTTAATCATCCTTCGATTATCGCGTGGTGCGTGTTCAACGAGACGTGGGGATTCGGTGGACAGGAGGAATTCGTGAAATTATTTCCTGATTTGAAAAAGAAAATTCTCCTTGATCCGCCTCCCGCGCCGGGCGCGTTGTCCGCCGCCGATCCAACCACCACGAACACGACCAACGCGAATGCCGACGCCGCCATCGCCGAACATCCAGAAAAAAAGCGCGCCGCAAATCTCGCTGCGCACGCGTGGGTGCAAACCACCTGGGAACTCGCCAAGAAACTCGACCCCACGCGGCTCGTCGAAGATATGAGCGTCGTCCACTGGGAACATCTGGAATTTTTTGCACACGGCGACACCGACATCAATTCCTGGCATTTTTATATCGACGATTATTTTCGCGCGAAGCAACACATCCAAAAAGTTGTCGATGCTTCGTATGCCGGTTCCACTTTTAATTTTGTCCCCGGTTACGCCGACAAAGGCCAGCCGCTCATCAACAGCGAATACGGCGGCATCGGCGCGCTCGATGGCAATCGCGATTGCAGTTGGACGTTTAAATTTTTGACGAACGAATTGCGCCGACACGGACAAATTTCCGCCTACATCTACACCGAACTTCACGACGTGGAATGGGAATACAACGGCTTCCTTAGCTACGACCGCACGCCGAAGGAATTTGGTTACGACCCGCGCATTATCAATGAAAGCGATGCGTTGCCGATTAATTTTCCGCCCGTGACCAGGCAGGCACCGGGCAGCGTGGTAAAAGTGGAAGTCGCGTCGTCGCATTATTCCACCACCGCACATGACAAAATGTCGTTGAGCTGGCGGCTGGGCGGGATGGACAGTTGGGGAAAAATTCATCAGGACATCGCCAAAGGTTTGGTGCCGATTCCGTTTCCGCATCGCCGCGTCGATCACGCGCACACCATTGAATTAAAAATGCCGGACAAGACGATGCTTTGCACGTTGCTCGTCGAAGCGTTGGACTCCGACGGGAAAACGGTGGCGAGCAATTTCATTCAGTTTTTTGTTTACGATGGAGTGTCGGCGTTGCGCGAAGAATCCGAGCGCAGTTTGTTGTTGCGCGCCGCGCCCGACCAATGGGGGCACGCCGAATGGAGCGGGGGAATGAGCAGTCGCGAGGAAGTTTTAGGAAACCATTTTTCCTACGGCGTCGGCTACGGATTTTTTGAATGGAACCTGCCGCTGGAAAATGCGGATTTGCGCAACGCGCGCCGACTTCGTTTCCTTTGCGAAGCGTCGTCACACCGGGCGGATACGCCACAAACGACGAAAGACCGTTTTCCCACCACCTTGCACGTCGATCTCAACGGCGTGCCGGTCTGCAAACAAATCGTGGTGGATCATCCGCACGATTCTCGCGGGGCCTTGAGTTATCTGAGTGGCGGGAAAAACGGGCGCGGCGCGTATGGCTATTTGATTTCCGTCGCCATCGACGGCGAATTGTTACGCAAAGTGGCTGAAAGTGTGGCGGACAATAATCTGCGAGTGCGTTGCTCGGTTCCGGCGGGCGAACTGGCGGCGGGCGGCCTGACGATTTACGGGACGGAATCCGGGCGCTACCCGATTTCCCCGCTGGTGATTGTGGAGTGGTAAGGATTTCTTTGTGCTATTGTCTCGAATTTAAGCGCTTCACAATTTGCGCTTTTCTTTCGGAAGCCCCTCTTTACTCTCCGTCGCACTTAATGGCTTTGAAATTTTTTAACACGCTTTTACGTTCCGTCGAGGAATTTCAACCACTTGATCCGAGCCGGAAAAAAGTCGGCGTCTATTGCTGTGGACCCACTGTCCATGACTTCGCGCATATCGGAAATTTTCGTACTTTTGTTTTTGCAGATCTCGTTCGGCGCTATCTTGAGTTCAGAGATTTTGAAGTGAATCACGTGATGAACATCACGGACGTCGAAGACAAGATCATCAAACGCGTTCAGGCGAGCAAACTTTCTCTGCGCGAATTCACCGCGACTTACGAAGTCGCATTTTTCGAGGATTTGCAAACGCTCAATTGTTTGCGCCCGCATCAAACACCGCGCGCCACCGAGCATATTCCGGAAATTATTTCACTGATTGAAAGACTCGTCGCGCGCGGCATCGCTTACAAAGCCAGCGATGGATCGGTTTATTTCAGCATCGAGAAATACCGCGGCTGCGGCTGCAAATACGGACAACTCGTCAACTTGAATTTCGACGGAATGCGCGCTGGCCAACGCGTCAGCAGCGACGAATACGAAAAAGAATCCATTGCTGATTTCGCGCTCTGGAAAGCGCGCGTGCCGGATGATGGCGAAATTTTTTGGCCAAGCCCGTGGGGCGAAGGCCGTCCCGGCTGGCATATCGAGTGCAGCGCGATGAGCATGAAATGGCTCGGATCGAGTTTCGATCTGCATCTCGGCGGCGAAGATTTAATGTTCCCCCATCACGAAGATGAAATCGCGCAAAGCGAAGGCGCAGGCGTGCAATCGGACGGAAAACCGTTCGTGAAATATTGGATGCACGGCGCGCATCTACTCGTCGAAGGAAAGAAGATGAGCAAATCCCTTGGAAATTATTTTACACTCCGCGATTTGTTGGCGAAGGGTTTCAGCGGTCGCGAGATTCGTTTTCTGCTGATGTCTTCTCATTACCGCGAGCAATTCAATTTTACGATAGATGGTTTGACCGGAGCGCGAACCTCGCTGGCGCGACTGGATGAATGTTTGACGAAGCTGCGCGAAGTTTCCAGAAATGTCACCGCTTCTCCGGACGAAGAATTACTTAAGAATGTTGTGGTATCACTCGACCATGATTTAAATATTTCTGGAGCATGGGGTGGAATTTTTGAATGGGTGCGCGAAACGAACCGCTTGATTGCGGCAAATCAGTTGCCGCCGGAAAAAGCAGCTTCAGCTTTAGCAGCATGGGAGAAAATTAATTCAGTGCTTGGCTTCACGACAATGGGAGAAACAGAAATTTCTGTTGAGATAAATTCACTTTTGGAACAGCGGAACGCCGCGCGCAAAGCGAAAGATTTCAAACGCGCTGATGCCATTCGCGACGAATTGAAATTCAGGGGATGGGTCATCGAGGACACGCCAAAAGGTACGCGGTTAAAAAAAAATTGAGCATTCGCGCATGAAGGGAATTTTCATCACATTCGAGGGCACAGAAGGTAGCGGGAAATCGACGCAAATCATCACGTTGTTCAATCGCCTTCGCGCGCTCGGATTTGCCGTGCGGCCACTCCGCGAACCGGGCGGAACGCCAATTGGCGAAGAGATTCGTCACACGCTTAAACACAGTGAGGCGAATTATGCGATGACGAGTGAAGCCGAGTTGTTGCTCATGAATGCAAGTCGCGCTCAAATCGTCCGCGAAGTTATCCGCCCCGCTCTGGCTGCTGGAGAAATTATTTTGTGCGACCGCTTTTATGATTCGACCACCGCCTACCAGGGTTACGGGCGCGAACTCGATTTGAAAAAAGTTGCCGAGGTCATTGAATTCGCCGTCGGTGAAACGCGCCCCGATTTGACATTGCTTTTGAATGTCCCGATTGAAGTTAGCGAAGCGCGGCGGAAAACGCGTCAGGCCATGCTCCTTGAAGTGCCGCAAAAAGAAGACCGCAAGCAAGTTGCGCCGCTGCCTTTCACCGAGAACCTGCGTGATCGAATGGAAGAAGCCGACCGAAGCTTTTTTGAGCGAGTGGAGAAAGGTTATCAAGCCATCGCTGCTGCCGATCCGAATCGAATTCAAAAAATTGACGCGACACAATCCAAGGAATCCATCAGTGACGAAATCTGGAAGCTCGTTGAACCGCTCATCAAAAAAGCCCAAGCCAGCCGTTGACAAAAGCCCGCTTTCCGATACCGTTTGCCGCTCTGAATTAAAAAGAATTTATGCCGAATACAAAATCTGCCGGACGTCGCATGCGCAACAGCGCGCGTAAACAATTGCAAAATAAGAGCGTTAAGTCGCGTCTCGGAACTTTGGGAAAAAAATACGCGGACCTGGTTGCCGCCGGAAAGAAAACCGAAGCGACCGCCGCTTACGGTGAACTCAGTTCTGCTTTTGATAAGGCCGCGAAAACGGGAGCGGTGCATCGCTCAACCGCAAACCGAAGGAAATCGCGCCTTGCTCTACGCCTCAACAAGGTCAAGTAATCTTTCAGGACCTGCATTTTAAAAAATGGCCGCAAGTTTAATCTTGCGGCCATTTTGTTTTACGCGTTGCGAAAGGCTTTACTTCCGGGTGTACGTAATTTCCATGGTCCTCAACCCTTTGCTCCCGTCAAACATTTCGAAAATGTGCTTGTCGGGGCTGATCACCCGGAACACTGTTTTCATTGGAACGTCGTTCCGGCCCGTCGCGGCACAACTCGCTTTGCCTTCCAGCGTGATGACTTTGTTGCCGTTTTCTCCTTTGCCCTCGCTGGTAAATATCGACGTTTGCATGTCACTTACCCACACACTTTGGAACGTCTGCTTCGTGTTGTCGTAGCCCAGCAGGCTTCTTCCGGTAAACGGCTTGCCCATCATTTCGCCGTTAAACTGCTCTTCGAGGAAACGGCCATTCAAAGTCCAGCTTGTTTTCGCTGTCCCTTGGCTGACATTGGGCGGCCCGTCGGGATCCATCCAGCACTTCACTTCCGCATTCCAATTCCCCACAAGGGGTTCGAGCGCTTTGTGTGCCGGCCCGGGCGCGCCAGCGGCTTCCACTTTCTTCCTGAACTCTTCGCTGTTGAAGTCCGGCTTCTGAGTAGATTTATCTTGAGACCTTGAGGTGGTGGCGATTCCTGGGGAATCTGTGTCGTAATCTTGATTCTTCATAATGTATCTCCTTGTTTTGTTTTGGTTTTCAAGGCCCGACGACCATCGCCGGGCAAGACGGTACGATTGCACTTTTTCGGCAGGCGTCAAATGGCAACTCATGCTTGAAGGCGCGCCGAAGGCAGGAACTTTTCACGGGCGTTTCTCCTCTTCCTCCGAGCGGGATAAACCCCATAGCCCAGACCTGGACTTTGAATCTAAATTCTCCAATGAAACATAATGATGGCAGCAACGTCGGCTGTGGCGTTGTCATTTCTAATGGTCGGGTGCGCGCACCATTTCCAAGACAGAGTACCACCGTCAACAGCGACGGCACTGTTAAGTCGAAGGAAAAACGAGTCGCCGGATGGCACCATAACCAAGAAAGAAGGGACCAAAAAGACCACTCCCTGACTTGGCTGATCTAGCGCGAGTTCTGCGCTAAATGTTCTTCTCCCCGACGCATTTGAAATGGGACGCTTTTTGCAATTTCCATAATCAACTCGTCGAATTTATAATTTTTTTTGGTGAGATTTTTGGCTATTTGTTCAATCGCGCAACGGTCATACATCTCCATTCCACGACCAAGCGCGTAGGTGAGCAATTTCTCGGAAAGGCAGCGCACGAATTCTTCTTTCTTTTGTGACACAAGGATTTTTCTAAGCTCGCTCGCGTCGCGAAATGATTCGCCGCTCACGAGTTCTCCAGAAGCATCGATGGGCAAATCACCATCTTTTTTTCTCCACCCGCCCACGCCGTCAAAATTTTCAAAAGCAAAACCAATTGGATCCATGCGCGCGTGACAGGAGGCGCAATTCGGGTCGGCGCGATGCTGTTCCAAACGTTGTCGAAGTGTGCCGGTGAGCGCGGTGGCTTTTCCTTCTTTTAAATCGGGAACATTGGCTGGCGGCGGGGGCGGAGGTGCGCCGAGAATATTTTCCAAAACCCATTTGCCCCGTTTGACCGGCGAAGTGCGGGTCGGATTTGAAGTCAGCGTCAAAATGCTGGCGTGAGTCAAGATTCCGCTGCGTCCTGCGGTGGCGGGATATTTATTTAAACTCACACGTCGAAATTGTTCGCCGGAAATTTTAGGAATTCCGTAATGTTTCGCGAGCCGCTCGTTCACGAAAGTGTAATTCGCGGCGAGCAGATCGAAGATGCTCCGGTTTTCTTTCAGCAGGGATTCGAAAAACAGTTCTGTTTCCTTTCGCATGGCGATCCGAAGCGGTTCGTCGAATTCAGGAAATTTCTCTAAATCGGGCATTACCAGATTCAAGTTGCGGATTTGAAGCCATTGGCCTGCGAAATTTTCAACGAACGCAGCGGTTTTTTTATCGCGCAACATGCGGCGGACTTGAGGCTCCAGATTTTTTCGCAACTTGCCCTGTTCAGCCAACCGAAATAATTCGTCATCCGGCATGCTGCTCCAAAGAAAATAAGAAAGCCGCGACGCAAGCGCAAATTCATCAATCGAATGAATCGACTTGGCATTGTTTGGGTCAGGCTGAATTTCGCCACGAAAAAGAAAATGTGGCGAAACCAGAACGGCTTGCAGGGCCAGCTTGATTCCTTTTTGAAAGTTGTCCCCTTCACTTTGCGCCATTTCCATAAAAGCGACGAGCCGATCCAATTCGCCCGTGGTCAAGGGACGGCGGTAAGCGCGTTTGGCAAAGTTGTTGAGAATTTGGCGCGCATAATTTTTCTTCGCTTCGGCGAGAACTGGAACGGGTCTCGGAAAAATACGTTTGTGGCTTTCAGGCAAGGCCTGCGGCGCCGCCGGTCCGACGATTTCCAGATAGTCAATGATGAGATTGCGGTCGCGATTATCTGGATCGGGATCGTCTTGATTTACGTAATTGTTGATGTAACCGGCGGAGATTTTTTTTGGGCCTGCACCGATTTTGAAATGCAGTTCGTAAACTTGAGGAGCATTTTGAACCGCCGTTACATCGAACGTTTTCATGACTGCGCCATCGATGCGGAATTCCATTCTGGCCGGTTCCGTGCCAGCCTGCTCTCCGAAGGCTTTCGCGCGCAGAATATAATCGCCGGGTTGTGCAAATGTGAACGGAGTGTAAATCTCACCCTCGCGCGACAAACGGAATGCGCGGTTTTGAAAAAGGCCGCCAGGAGCGGTGGACGCAAGTTTTTCTGCCTCGAAACGTTTAGCCGGGCCGCTCGTGGAAAATTCAATGACAATCGCGGTGTTCAGAATCTTTTCCGCCGTTGCCATATATTTCTCCAGCAAAATCGGCGAGAGCGAAAGCACGTCGCCAATGTTGTCGAAACCATAACCGGAATCGTCGGCGGGAAAATCATCCGCCGCACGAAAACCCGCGCCCAATAAATCGCGAATGGTGTTGTTGTATTCCGCGCGGTTCAGCCGATGCAAGGTGACGCGGCCAGGATCGGGATGATCGCAGTCACAATTGAAAACATCTGACTCGATCCATCTTGTAATCAGCGTTCGCTCCTCGTCGGAAGGTTGAGGTTTATTTTCCGGCGGCATTTCCCGGGTCTGAACGTGATGTAAAACTTTTTCCCAAGTCGAGAGATCGTTCAAAACAGAGGCTTTGGTTTCAAACAATTGAAGCGAGAGGTCGGCCTTTTTTTTCGTCTCCCCGTGGCACCCGTAACAATATTTGCCGAGCAAAGGCCTGATGTCTTGTTCGTAATCCTTGTGTCTTGAAGTCGCGACGACTTTGTTTTTTCCAAGGAGAGCGGCCCTTAGGTCGAGCGGGACCACAAAAAAGGCAAGAATGAAAGCAAAACCCAGGATTTGACGGTGTTGGATGACTCTTTGAAGGCGCATTGTCTCAATCTTATCTGGTCATTGTCACAAAAATAATTCTGCGAAAGGACAAAGATATTCATTCCAAGAATTAAATCCAAGTCGTTTGCAAATTTTAACGTTCGTCACATAGTTCGATGGAAGGAATCTTTCACGCTGAAAAACAGGCTGGCCATCTTCCTGCTTTTTGACGAAGCATGAAAGCAGCAATTTTTTTAGAACGAGATGGAATTCTAAATTTGGCCCGGCAGGAAAAGGGACAGCAAGTAGCTCCGTTGACCTTGGATCAGTTCAAGGTCAACTCCGAAGCTGTCGCTCCACTTCTTCAATTAAAGAGGGCAGGATTTCTTTTGATTGCCACGACCAACCAGCCGGCGATGTCGCAAGGTTCGATCTCTCGCTGGGAATTGGACCGAATGCATGAGAGCCTTCGCCGAACATTCTCTTTGGATGACATTTTTATTTGTCCCCACGTCAAAGATGAATTCTGTCCTTGTCGCAAACCTCAAGCCGGCCTTTTTTCGGAGGCCGCTTACAAGTGGCACATTGATATGGAACGCTCATTTGTTATTAGCGACAAATGGCACGATGCGGAAGCTGCGCGAATTGTCGGCGTGACGTCGCTGCTCGTAAAATCTCCCTGGATTGGAGACGGCCACCATGATTTCGTTCTTCCTGACCTTGCCGCGATTGTCAAAAAAATCGAACAGTTGCAACGCTCCACAACAATGCTCGCCGCCTAAAACTTCACTCCGATTGACGAACGGATTTGGAGATCATTGCGGTCCACGTTCGGCGCGACCTGAGTATCGTAAGTATCGACCACGGTGAGGTTGAAAGAAATATTTTCCAAAAGCCAATAGCGCAAGTTGCTTTCGAAGCGCATGCGGTATTCATCAAAATTAACTTGCGGAAAAAACTCAAATTTTTCATCGAACGTTAGGGATTTAGAAATCTTCCAGGTCAAATCTTCGGCCAGCCGGTAATAGACTCGTTCGGTTTTCTCCCTGTTCTGGAGATATTGCGCTTGATAATTCAAACCAATTTCCGCATTCAAAATAAAATTGGTGCGGGTGAACAAATGATAACCCACGCCTGGACCGATTTCGTAACGACGCTCTATTTTCCGAATCTCATCGTAGCCCGCGCCAAACAAATTGTAAACGAACACGCGTCGGCTCGTTCCCAAATCAAAATCTGTTTTTGAACTGCCATCCATGCGATTAGCGGAGAGAATTCCATCGGTGGTACCGTAGGCGGCATTATAATCAAATGTATTTCGGAAACGGTCGATCAACCGAGAGGTTCCCATCGGGCCGGCGTCGCGCACGGGTGCGTAAGTGATTTTAAATTTGGCGTAATAAAGTTGACGATTTTTCTCGCTGATTCCGACATCCGCGCCCACCTGAACATCACCGTGCCAATCCTTTGGACCTTTCGGCTTGATCGCCGGTTTGGGGGGAGAAACTACTACTGGCGTTGCCGGAGCCGGAGTTGTTTTGGCGACGACGATTGGGTTGGTAGCCGCCACCGGAGGCGGAAGGATTTCGCGGGATTGAATTTCCGCCAGCGGGATGCTGATTGATTTTGCCCACGCATTGCTGATAACGATTTGGTTTGTCGTTTCAGAAACAATATTCCCGCTGATTCGATCACCGCTGCGCAACTTCACCACCACCGTTTGTGCATCCACTTGAATCGCGGCTGAACAAAAAATCAGCCCGGCCAGCGTGATCGTCTGAAAAATAAAATTATGGCGTTCGCGGTTGAGCATTATTGTCGGGCGATTGAGCAGTGGCGGGGCGGGCCAGAGTATTTGAGTTCTTTCGCTGCATGCCGCCTGAGGCGGAAATTTTTCCATCAGCATCGACGCGCAATTTTGGACGAGTTGTCACCTGGTCGAGGATTTGTTGGGTAATGATTTCTCCATCGGGATTGATCACGGAATAATTGAAAGAGTGCGCGCCCACTTGATGCAAGACATGCAAATGGCTGAGCCGATCGATTTGCACTTCCGGCTGGCTGGAAGAAACCATCGGCGCAATTGGAAATACTTTGAGAACGACGGAGCCGGTTGCGTCAGTGAGCCGAAGATATAACTTCATCTGTTTGAGATAAAGCGCCTGTTGCAAAATATATTTACGCATTTCCGGTTGCGCATTGGTCGCGCCCGCAGGAAGCGGAAGGCCAAAATCAAACTCCCTCAATTTGGTTCCGTTAATGATGTCAAAAGTTTTTGGCCGACTGGTAATTTCTTTGTTCCATTGCGGAACTTTGACGGTGGCAGTTATTTGATAACGTCCTGGCTGACGAAAATTAAAATAGGGGGTCAGATTCACGCGCTTGGTGCCGGTCGTGGAAGATTCAAGGGAAAATTCACCAACAACGGGAACATCGCCGAGTTGAGAAACCACATAGTTATCACGTGCCTGGACGGTGAAAGTGACCCAATCAGCTTCGTTTCCGAACGTAAGCTTTTGGCCGGAACGATTCGTGATGCGAACTGCGACGCGCAAATCCTCATTGGACAAGAACTGTTCCTGGTCGAGCGACAGTTCGACCGTGACAGCGCTGACGCCATTGTTCTGCGCCCGCAAATCAGGCAAAAAGACAACGCAGCAAATCAGAATTATTGAAAATAATTTCATCGGAGCGAGTTTAAAGTCCCAGCGCCGGGGAGCAAGTCGCAAAACATTTTCCAACGAGAGCGCTTCAAGCGCAGGAATCGACGAGGAAAATCAGGAACGTATTCAGAAGAAAAACTACGAACCGATTTGCAACCGACGATGAATTTCGCGTTCCACCAATGGCGGAGTAATTGCACGCAGACACTCCATTGGCTTTTCGTACGCGCAGGTGTCTTTTAAACAAGGACTGCACGGCAGAGAAATTCGCAACGCGCGGGCAATCTGGCCGTATGGCCCCGTGCGATTGGGATTGGTCGGCCCAAACAGCGCTACGACCGGTTTGCCCAACGCCGCCGCCACATGCATCGGGCCGGTATCATTCGTCACAATCAATTCGCTCAATCGAATCCACTCAATCATTTCGGACAAAGAAGTTTGATTAGTTAAATCTACCGCGCGTTGCGGTTCGGCTCGCGCAATTTGTTCGCCCAAATGGCAATCCTCTTTGGACCCGAGGATGACGAAGCGGAATTTGCTGTTTTGCGCGGCCAAAAGTTTTACCAATTCGGCAAAATATTCCACCGGCCAACGTTTGTTCATCCAACGTGCGCCGGGATTTATTATAATCCAGCGCGATTGATCAATCGCGCATTTCTGTTGAAGTGCGTTGCGAATTTCGACATTTGGCGGCAGCCAAACAAAATTGTTGTGAACAGGCACGCCCAAAGATTTTATCACGTCGAGATACCAGTCAACGGCATGGGTATCAAACGAGGGACGCGGCACAGCGAGGTCGTAAAATCCGGGCGCGCCTTCGCGAGAATCGCCCACGCCGAAAGTCAATTCTCCATTGGCCAGCCAGGCAAAAGCTCCACTTCGCGCCAACCCTTGAAGATCAATGACCCAATCAAATTGTTGGCGGCGCATTTTCAAAATGCTTCCGAGCATTTCGTTCCAGTGCAGAGGCGAAGACCAGCGTCGCCGATAGAATTTAAAAGTTCCCGTCAAATCAGGATCGCCTTCGAGCAAGGGCGATAAGTTGGAATCAATCCACCAATAGATTTCGCTTTTGGGAAAATGCAGCCGGAGCAGACGCAACACCGGCAAGGCCTGGATTACGTCACCCAGTGAACTTGGTTTGAGGATGAGAATTTTCAAAGCGCTTTTTCAGCGAGAACTTCCAAACTCGCAAGGACGAAAATTATTTTCCGAGGGCCAGACGTTCGGCCAGGCGCGGTGGCAATCCGGCCGCGAGAATTTTCTTTTGTGCTGCGGCAATATCGTAATCGAGTTTGCGCAATTCGATCGAGCCTTCGTCCATGTCGTAAATAACGTACTTGGCTTTCGGATCGCCATCGCGCGGTTGACCGATGCTGCCCACATTGACGAAATATTTGCGGCCTTGTTCGACTTTGAATTTTGAATAGGTGCCTCCGCGAACGACGCTGTCTCGAATGAACGCCACTGGAACATGCGTATGCCCAAAAAAACAAATCGGCGTGTTTTGATAGGTGAAACTGGCGGCGGCGGAAAGTTTGTCGCCCAGAAAAACGTAGCCCCAGCGTTGCGGCACATCGAGCGTCGCGTGAACAATGGTAAAACTGGAAATCAATCGAAGATATTTCAGGTCACGCAACCACTGACGATCATCGACGGTCAACTGCTGGCGCGTCCAATTCACCGCTTCGGCGGCGTGAGGGTTGAAGCCTTCAAGATTTTCGTCGGTCGAACAATACTCGTCGTGATTTCCTTTCACGCAGGGGATGGCCATCGTCCGCACGATATCAAGGCACTCTTTGGGATTGGCGTTGTAGCCCACAATATCGCCCAGGCAGGCGATATGCGTGCATTTCTGCGCTTTGATGTCTTCAAGCACGACTTGGAACGCTTCCAGATTGGCGTGGATGTCGGCGATGATTGCGTACTTCATTCAGTCCCCAGTTTATCGAACAATTTCAAAACCGCGAAATTCATTTTTTACATCTGTCCATGAAACCGCTTCATCGCGAATGAGCCGGCCAACTTCCGAATCTTGAATAGCGTGTTGAAAACTTTCCAACTCCGCCCGGGCTCCTTCCGCAATCAACTCGACGCGGCCATCATCTAAATTTCTGACGATGCCGGTCATTTCAAATCCTGTCGCCACTGATTTTACCGCATAACGGAAGCCAACGTTCTGAACGTGTCCCGAATAAAAAATCTGCATGCGCTGCCGTTTCATATGAATATTGCACCGCGAGATAAAGCCACAACCGCAATGGCTAGTGCAACGAAATTTGTTTAATTTGAGAAACACGGACGCCAATCGGAAGAACTCAATTGGTAATGGCGGAGAATTTTCCGGACGTTGCCTCGACCAATGGATCGAATTTTCCGAGCCACGCGAGAAGTTTGCGCCGGATGCCCGCAAAAATAATTGTGGAAAGTTGTGGCTATTTTGATGGAACCAGCGATGTTCAGTGCGTTCTGTTAGATAGCTAGTCTCTTTCAAGGCATGGTGGATCTTCAAGTGAACTCAGTTCAGTGATGATTTTAGACCCGACGTTCGGGAACAGTCTTCGGAAAGTAAACGGTTTGTCGGACAGTCAAACATCACAATGAGTAATAAATTATTTGTCGGAAATCTTTCCTTCAACACCACTGAAAACGACCTCAACGACGCCTTTGCAGCGCACGGCACGGTCACTGAAACCAACCTGATGATGGACCGCGAAACCGGCCGTCCCCGTGGTTTCGGTTTCGTCACCATGAGTTCTGCTGAAGAAGCGAACAAAGCTATTGAAGCTCTGAACGGCAAAGATATGGATGGACGCGCTCTCACGGTCAACGTTGCTAAGCCTCGCGAAGAACGCGCGCCCGGTGGCGGCGGTGGCGGTCGTCGTGAATACGGCGGCGGTGGCGGTGGCGGACGCAGTGGCGGCGGCGGTCGCAGTCGCTACTAAGAATTGATTTCAATCGCATCGAGGCCCGGTTCACCGGGCCTCGATTTTTTTTGCCCGTGATCGGAATTCCAGGAATTCAATGCGCACAACGAGGGTGCATCGCATAAAGTATTTTAGCCCGCCCCGACTCCCGACAAGCATTGCAATAAATAAGGCAGCAATTGTTTCTTGCGCGAAACGACGCCCGGAAGAACCCAGATGTGGGGGGTGTGCAAAGGGAAGTTGATTCGCTGCAAAAATTCCGGTGAACCGCAAACGAGCAGTAGCGAATTTTGCGTGTTGATGTCCGTCACAAGCAGCGCTGCGAAAAATAAATCTTTGTTTTTATAATGGCGGTCGAGCGCTTCGAGCAGCGCGGCTTGTTTTTCAGGCATGTGAGAAAAGCTCAACTCCTCAATTTGTGAAACTGTGAAACGTTTGTCGCCTTCCCCATACTCTTTGCAATCGGCGGTGATGACTTGCTTTGGCGTCATGGTGAGCAACGGCGAACCGACCGCGAAAATTTCTTTCGCCAACTTCGTTGGATCGGTCTTCGCAATTTTTGAGAGATGATCGAGAACATCTCTATCCACTTGCATTGCTGTCGGGGAAGAAAGATTCAGCGTATCGGAAATCAGCCCAGCCATCAGCAGTCCCGCAATCTCCACCGGAATCGGCACGTTCATTTGCTGATAACAAAGCGCGACAATCGTGCTCGTGGAACCCACCGGGTTGTTCCAGAAATGAATCGGCGCATCGCTCGAAAATCCTCCGATGCGATGATGGTCGAGGATTTCGATGATTGGAATTTTGTCCGCCCCTGAGACGGCCTGGGAAAGTTCGTTGTGATCCACGAGGATAAGCCGCCGCGGCACCGCCTTGATAAAATCGCTTTTGGATAAAACTCCGACCAATGAGTCGTCCTCGTTAATGACAGGAAATAAAAACGTCGGCAAAGTCGCGGCCCGTTCGCGAGCGATTTCCAGAAGCGTGTCGGGATTGAAACTGGTAAATTCTGGCCCCACCATGTGGTCGGCCCGCACCGCGCCGCGCGCGAGCAAAACCGTAGTCGCGCTGTCGTGCGGAGAACTGATGATCGTCACGCCCGCTTCTTTCGCGGCGCGTTTGATCGTCCCTAGAACTGCCAAACCGCCCGTGATGATGATGGCGCGAACATTCGATTCAATCGCGCGCATCTGGATGTCATCGCGGTCGCCGACAATGACCAAAACTTTTTCGGCATGATGAAGTTGCAACCGTTTAGAAAATGTGTCGGCGCTCATCGCGCCGACCATTAACACTTGCTCGGTCGGCAGCGTTGGAAGTTCGCCTGTTAAAACTTTGCCGCCGAAGGTCGCGACGATGCTCGCCAGCGATGCAGTAATGATTCGCGCGTTCGCTGCTTCTTCGCGCGGCGGGAAAAGGTGATGACTGATTTTTGAAGACGAGAGCAAACCAAGGCAGCGATTGTTTTCATCCGTCACCGGCAAGCCGCGCAATTGTTTCTGCTCAATTAAAAGAACCGCGTCGTAAATCGCGGAATCCGCCCGCACCGAAACAACGTCGCGTTCCATCACATCGCTGACGCGCGGCGAAACATCGCTCAAGAAAATCGGCGCTTCGACCCCAAACTTCTCCAGGACAAAATTGATGCGCGCGTTGGTGTTGCCCGCGCGCGCGGCGATCACCTCCGGCATCCCGAGGAGTTGTTTGAGTCGCGCGTAACCGAGCGCGGAGCAAATGGAATCCATGTCCGGGTTGCGATGGCCAATGACAATTGTCTGCATGAGCCGTCTTGTATCGCCGTAAAAAACGATTCAATCAAGTCTCGCGTAACCAAATCCATGTTTCGCACCTCTAGCAGTTGCATGCCCATGAAAAACTCTTTCAAACTTTATTCTCTTCTTTGCGTCGGACTGCTTCGGTCACTGGTGCCAAACATCCTCGCAGCGGAGACGGACAAAAAACCAAACATCATTGTCATCCTCGCCGACGACTTCGGTTGGGGCAGCGTCGGTTGTTATGGCGGCAAAGGTTTGAAGACGCCGAATCTGGATCGGCTCGCCAAAGAGGGACGCATGTTTCGCCACGCTTACGCCACCGGCTCGGTTTGTTCGCCGACACGTTACGCGTTGATGACCGGACGTTATTATTGGCGCACCAGTGTGAAGGATGGAAAAGTTTTGCCCGGCAACGGTCCGTTACACATCGAAACAAATCGCGTCACGCTCGCCTCGTTGGCCAAACAAAACGGCTATCGCACCGCCGCAGTCGGCAAATGGCATCTCGGTCTTGGCCTCGCTGAGAAAACTGATTTCAACGCACCGCTCAACCCCGGCCCTCTCTCCGTCGGCTTCGATTATTTTTTTGGTTTGCCCGCGAACATTGGCAATCCACCTCCGATCTACATCGAAAATGAAAAAGCATTGGAACGCAAAGGTGGTTTGTCTGCGGAAACCATTGCGGAAACCAAGAAACCAAAAAAAGATTTCGCCGCTCCAGCCGACCCCAGCGCAGTCGAAGTCATGCCGACGCTCGTCAAAAAATCCGTGCAATGGATTGAGGCAAATAAAGCGCAACCGTTTTTTCTCTACTTCGCGCCGAACGCCGTTCACGAACCGATTGTGCCCACGCCTGATTTCAAAGGCAGCCCTTTTGGCCGATACGGCGATTTCATCAGTGAACTCGATTGGTCCGTCGGCGAAATTCTCAAAACCCTGGACAAACTTAAACTCGCCGACAACACGCTCGTCCTTTTCACCAGCGACAACGGCGGCGTCGCCCGCGAACAGAATCCCAACGCCAACGCTGCCATGAAAGCCGGCCTCGCCATCAACGGCATTTTGCGCGGCGGCAAGCACGACATTTGGGAAGGCGGTTTCCGCGAACCGTTCCTCCTCCGCTGGCCGGGAAAAGTTCCGGCGAACACGACGTGCGACGATATTGTGAGCGTGACGGATATCGCGGCTTCGCTGGCCTCCATATGGAAAACGAAAATTCCGAGCGGCCATGCCGAAGACAGTGTTGATGTGAGCGGTTCGTTCTTTGGAAAAGGAAAAGCCGCCCGCGACCACATCATCTTGCAGGACGCCTCGGCCAATTACGCGATCCGGCAAGGCGATTGGAAATTGATCGAGCGCGAGAACGCTCCGGCGATTGCCGCGCGCAACAAGAAAGTGGCTGCCGCTCTGAAAAGAAAGGGAACAGAAGGACACGATGAATTATACAACCTCGCCGAAGATCCCAGCGAAACCAAAGACATCGCCGCCAAACATCCGAACATTGTCAATCGTTTGCGCCAGCAACTGGCCAAGACACGCGAGCAGGGATTCAGTCGCCAATAATGGATGAGAAGCAGCCACGCCGGGAAATGGCAAGAACACCTGCGACTTCGGCAAATCTGAACGGCTCGCCCCCGTTGGGTTGGCCTGCGAATAAATCATCGACGCCAGAACCTACGTATCAAAAACCAACCCAAAAGCACAACGAAGCCAAAAGCAGTAGCAATGAAGCCGTAATTAAAAATAGCGTTAGCGGAAGCCTCAGACTCAGGACGCAACGACAACCCTGCCAGCAATAACGCCAATCCAATAAATATAAAGACAGCGCCCAGCAAAAAAATAAAAAACGAGTATTGCGATGGGGGAGTCTTCTCTGTCGGAGGTCGGATATACATAGCAGATTAACGGATCAAAGCTGAGCCACAGCCGGATGAACCGGCGGCTCGAAATGGGAGCCGCACTAAACTCAAGAGCGGGGCGGCTGTTGGCTCCAGCGATTTGTTAGGCATCATGGCATTGAGTGTAATCCACCGATTGAACATTTCGGCGGTTCGTCGAGTCTGCCGATTGTGTAATTACCGCTCTTCGGACATTTAGGCAGACCGTCCTTCCAAGATCGAGACTCTTCCTGTTTGAGGTAGGGACGGAGGTCAGTCCACGTTGGTATTTCATTGGTGCTTTTGCCGAGCTTATCGGCCCAAATTCGCTTGGCTTGATCAATGTCTGCGAGATTGCGAAAACAGGCAGCGTAGTAATTGTATTTATCGATTCGTTGAGGTGAAAAGAAAGCCAGTGCACAAATTAAACCTAAAAACCCCAAAACAATTGTCACCAATGTTTTCTTTTTTCGAGTCATGTTGATGATGCCTAACGGATAAAAGCTGAGCCACAGCCAGATAAACCGGTGGCTCGAAATGGGAGCCGCGCTAAACCCAAGAGCGGAGCGGCTGTTGGCTCCAGCGATTTGTTAGGCATCATGGTGTGTCTCTTTCTTAACGCTACTCATCCGCCAAGCCCAGAAAAAA
>JBDSLX010000183.1:0-12887 GCA_039916145.1 Verrucomicrobiota bacterium
CGTCACGCCATCCAGCGTTTGTTTCATTAATTCTTTGGTGCGACTTCGCACCTCTTCACTCAAAGTGCGAATCGTTCCTTCCATTTTCACTTCCGGCGAAATGATGTTGCGCCGATTGCCACCGTGAATAGTTCCAATGGTGATAATCATCGGCTCAAAAGTTTCGATGCGCCGACTCTTAATCGACTGCAAAGCCGTCACACATTCCGCCGCGACCAAAATGGAATCGATTCCTTTTTCTGGTTTCGCGGCATGCGACATTTTCCCTTTGATCGTGATGTCGAACATATCAGACGACGCTTGAGCCGGTCCGGCACGCACGCCAATTTTTCCAACCTCAACTTCCGTAGAAGTGTGCAAACCAAAAATCGCGAGCGGTTTTGGGTTTTCGAGCGCGCCTTCCTTAATCATCAAAGGCGCGCCACCTTCTTCGCCAGCAGGCGGGCCTTCTTCCGCCGGTTGAAAAATAAATTTTATCGTTCCGGGAATTTGATCGCGCATTTTGCTGAGTACTTCCGCAACACCAAGTTGCACGGCGGTGTGAACATCATGGCCGCAGGCATGTTTCACATTGGGATTTTTTGATTTGTAAGGAACATCCATCGTTTCATTGATCGGCAGCGCGTCAAAATCCGCCCGCACCGCGACAACGGGTCCGGGCTTGTTTCCCTTGAGCAGCGCAACAATTCCGTGATGCGCCACGTTGGTTTTGATTTCGTCCAGCCCAAGTTCGCGCAAACGTTCCGCAATCACGCGTGCCGTGCGTTCTTCACGATTCGACAGTTCGGGATGCATGTGAAAATCGCGCCGCTGCTCAATCAATTTTGCCCGAAGCGATTCTGCGGCGTTGGAAATTATTTGTTCGCGTGAAGAAATCGTCTGAACGTCGGCCGCCAAAACCAGCGAGCCGCTTAAAATGAATATTCCGCACGCGGAAAAAGTATTTGGATTCATGGAATCTTATTCAAAGAGATTTGGACAAAAGCGGCAATGAATTTCATGAACGGAGCGCCGGTTTGCAACCGGCTTTCGACCAGTGAAGTGAAAAGCCGGTCGCAAACCGGCGCTCCGTCAAAGGATTCAGCGATGTTGCTTATGGGGTGGAATTTAGAACGGCCCGGTCTTCAAACGCAGAGGACGCAAAGGTTTTCGCAGAGGAACGCAGAGTTGATTTACAGAAGGAAACGAAGAAACAATCGTCTTCGTCCTCTTAGTTGCCTTCTGTCCAATATTTTTCCTGCCCTCTGCGTCCTTTGCGGTTAATCCTGGAATCCGATTTATTGCTTGCCCACGAGAAATGTCAAAGAATCGTAATAGGAATGCGTAAATCGACTTTCCTGATTTTTACAGTAGCTTGCCCTCGCCCGAAGGTATAAAAACGTCCCAACAATTTTTGAGGGTTTTTTATGGCACAAAACAAAACGCGGATGTCGCCCAACACGAGCAAGGTTTTGTCCGTCATCATGGGCGGTGGCCAGGGGTTGCGTCTCTTTCCTTTGACCCGTGACCGCGCCAAACCGGCCGTGCCGCTCGCAGGAAAATATCGTCTGGTGGATATTCCGATTTCCAACTGCATCAATTCGCGTTTGCGCCGGGTTTATTTGCTGACGCAATTCAATTCGGCCTCGTTGCATCGGCACATTTCTCAGAGCTACAAGTTCGATCATTTCACCGGAGGTTTTGTGGAAATCCTGGCGGCCGAACAAACTTTTGGCGATACCTCCTGGTATCAAGGCACCGCCGACGCCGTGCGCAAGAATCTGACGCATTTTTTAAATCACGATTTTGATTACCTCCTCATTCTCAGCGGCGACCAGTTGTATCGAATGGATTTTCAGCAAATTGTCGCGCAGCACATTGAAACTGCTGCGGATGTCACCATTGCCACAATTCCCATGGGCCGCAGCGAAGCGCAATCCCTTGGCATCATGCAAATTGATTCTGAGCGGCGGATCACGCGGTTCGTCGAAAAACCAAAAGAACCTGCGGTGCTCGATTCGTTGAGAGTGGAGCGCAATTTATATTCGGAGTTGGAAATTCAAGGCGACCGGGAATTATTTCTGGCGTCGATGGGCATTTACGTTTTCAACCGCGAAGTTTTGCTCAAGCTGCTCGACAACGATTTTACCGACTTTGGAAAACACATTATTCCGGGCGCGATTAATTCGCACCGCGTTTTCTCCTACGTTTTTCAAGGCTACTGGGAAGACATCGGAACGATTCGTTCCTTTTTTGAAGCGAACCTGGATTTGGTGGCGGAATTGCCGCGGTTTAATTTTTTCGACATGAGCGCGCCGATTTTTACACGCCCACGATTTTTGCCGGCCTCAAAAATCAACGGCGCGGAAATTAATCACGCCGTTATTTCTGATGGCTGCATCATCAATCACGCGCGGATCAATCACAGTCTGGTCGGAGTCCGCAGCACGATTAGCGAAGGCTGTGAATTGACCCGCACGATTATGATGGGCGGCGATTATTACGAATCAGACGCCTCCATTCAACAATACGAAGGGCAAGGCATCCCGCGAATCGGCATCGGAAAAAATACGCGAATTGAAAATGCGATCATCGACAAAAACGCGCGCATCGGAGAAAATTGCGTCATCTCGCCAGTGGGCAAGCCCGAAGAAATGGACCACGGACTTTATTACGTTCGCGATGGAATCGTGATCATCCCCAAGAACGGCGTGATCCCTCACGGAATGATTTTGTAAAAATAAAGAGCCGGACGAAAACACGTTTTCGACCGGCTTCTTGACTTGCCTATCTTCTGGCGCTTCTTAGTTTCCCGCACCTTGCCTTATGCAATTGGATGTTGCCTCCGCCGCCAGGTTTGATTGTCCCACCGAGTTGACCACCTGCCGAATAGCCCGTGGAGAGTTCTATTTGGAAAAGATCCCGCGTTCCCGGTTCGCCATTGTCGGTCACGGTCACAACCGCTATTCCCACCGTGTCGTTAATCGTCACGGCGAAAGTGATGCGGCGCGTTCTCAGCCCTATCACTTCGTAATTGGTAATCTCAATAGAATGCACATGCATGCCAGTTCCGTGATCGATGTAATTCAACCCGCCCCAGAGTCTGCCATTTTGAATTCCGCCATGAACGCCGAAATTTCCTTTGGCGCCGGAACTTGTGATAATAAACCCGCCACCCGTGACTCGATCATCGCAAGGCGAAGGTGCGACTGGGAGCGGCACTTCAATTATGATGGTTTGAACGGCCGGGTTGTCGGTCGCGCGAACGATAACAGCCACCAATTGCCCAGGGCCGGGGATAAAATTCGCGCCGTTGGCCAAAGCGTCATTGATCATTGCTTGCGCCGCCGCAGTGATGCCTGACGTGATGCCGTCCGTAAAAAACCAGATCGCTGCTTGCACGTCGTCGGCGTCCCCTTGTTTATGATTGATAATGTAATTGATATAATTCCAGTTAATCGCATCGAATTCATTCGGCAGATTGGAACTGGTGGAATCGTAAAGACGCGCGGGATGGAATAAACCGGTGGGCGATTCAAAATCGAAATACGAGACGCAATAGCCGGAATACAGACTGTTCTCCACGTCGAACCGCGCCGGAACACCCGAGAGCGTTACATCGAAGAAACTATCCACCCCGCCACCGTCGGCATAGAAATTGACCTGGCTGGACGGAAGTTTTAATAAACCGGCCTGAGCAGAAACGCCCACCAGCACGCTAATGGACAAAATCGCCATCGAACAGACTCGAAACAAGACACGCATAACAGAATTCCTTTTAGTTATTGGTTTCAGCGCAACAATTGTTGAACCGACCTTGACGCTAGCAAAATCTTAAGGACCGCGCATTGGGCAGAAGGCCGTTTGTTTTCGTACTAGAAATGATGATGCTTGGGACTTCGGAGCGTTCTCATTATTCGGGGCGCGACTTCATCGACTTTACTGAAAGATCGGCGCGCCATTTACATTCTAATTCTTCGCTGCTAAAACCTCCGCGTGCTCAATGACAACGCCATTTGGGAATCGCTGAATTTGCCGCAGCGCCTTTTTTTAATCGCTGGCCCGTGCGTCATCGAAAGCGAAAAGCTTTGTTTTCAAATCGCCGACGCGATGCAAAAAACCTGCGCCAAACTCGGCGTGAATTACATTTTCAAAGCGAGTTACGACAAAGCCAATCGGTCTTCTGGAAAATCATTTCGCGGACCGGGAATTAAAGATGGCTTGCGCGTCCTCGCAAAAATTCGCGCAGAATTCGAGGTGCCCATTCTCTCCGATGTTCACACCGAAGAACAGGTGCGTCTCGCCGCCGATGTTGCAGACGTGTTGCAAATTCCAGCTTTTCTTTGCCGCCAAACCGATCTCATTAACGCCGCCGTTCGTACCGGAAAAATTGTCAACATCAAGAAAGGGCAATTCTTGTCGCCGCTGGAAATGGGACAAGTTGCCAAAAAAGCCACTGCGTCCGGCGGAAAAAAACTTCTTCTCACCGAACGCGGAACGACCTTCGGCTACAACAATCTTGTGGCCGACATGCGCTCAATTCCAATCATGCTCGGCTTCGGTTTTCCGGTTGTGTTTGACGCGACGCATTCCGTGCAATTACCCGGTGGCGCGGGAGATCGGTCCGGTGGCCAGCGCGAATACGCTCCTGTTCTCGCGCGCGCCGCCATTGCTGCAGGCGCAAATGGGTTGTTCATCGAAACGCATCCGAATCCAGATAAAAGTTTGAGCGATGGCCCGAACATGATTCCTCTGGCGGAAATGCCGGGAATTCTTTCGAGCCTGTTGAAAGTTCACGCAGCCGTAAAGGGAATCTGATTTGGAATGTCTATCCAATCTAACAAAACTCTTTCGGCAAAGTTGGCGCGCGTAAAGATTTTCCTCTGCGACGTGGACGGAATCTTAACCGACGGCTCGGTGTTTATCGGACAAGCGGGCGAGATGAAACAATTCTCCATTCAAGATGGACTTGGACTGAAGTTGCTCCAGCGCGAAGGAATCAAAGTCGGCTGGATTTCCAATCGTCCTTCACGCGTGACGCTACGCAGGGCTGAAGAATTGAAATTGGATTTTTTGAGTCAGGATAAAGCCAGCAAAGTCGCTGCTGCTGAAAAAATTTTGGCCCGCGCCGGTTTGAACTGGGCCGACGCTTGTTACATGGGCGATGACATTGTTGATCTCTGTTTACTGACGCGCGCCGGCCTTGCGATTTCTGTTCCAAACGGAATTGCCGAAGCGAAAAAGGCTGCCGATTACGTCACCAAAGCAGCGGGCGGCCACGGCGCGGTGCGAGAAGTGGTCGAACTGATTTTGAAAGCGCAAAAAAAATGGAATCGTCTGGTGCAGGAATATACGAGTGGCCGACATGAAAAACTTTAGCGCGCCATTTATTTTCGTTTTGCTGGTGGGTATGGCGGCGGTTTCGTTGCTGCGCGCCCAACTGCCTCAAGGACTCAGCGGGAAAAAAATTTCTTACGCTTTTCAGGATCCAAAAACATTAAAATTGAAAGCCATCTTCACCGGGCAAAACGCGAAGCAGGTTACCGGCTCGCAGGTTTTGGTTTCGGAATTTGCGATGAAAACTTTTCGCAACGGCGATACCAACCAAGTCGAGCTGATCGTGGAAGCACCGGAATGTTTAGTCGATCGAAACAATTCCGTGGCGTCATCGCCCGGCAGATTGAAAGCTTACACGGCCTCCACGAATTTCTTAATTGAAGGCGAAGGGTTCTTTTGCCAGCAAACCAATGCGCTCTTGATCATTTCCAACAAAGTAGAAACGACCATCCGAAAAGATTTGCTCAAATCGCGATCGGTCGAAAAAACTCCTCAGCCGACACCGGGTCTTTCCGATTCGACCAATCAGTTTCTAAAAATTTACGCAGACCATTTCGAATTTCTTTATGAATCGAATCTCGTCATTTACACGGGAAACGTTCTCGTCACGGACCCGCAGATCGGACTGACGTGTGATTTGCTGACGATTTTTCTCACGACCAACAAAACCATTCAGAAAATCACGGCGGCAAATCATGTCGTCATCGTGAACAAAAAGGACGGCAGTATCGCGACTGGAGACGAAGCTACTTACGTTCTCAACGGGGATGAGGAATCGATTGAACTGACCGGTCATCCCACCTGGCGCGATGGCCAGCGCGACGGAAAAGCCGACCGTTTTGTCTTCGACCGAAAGAACAATATTTTTCGCGCGGAAAAAAATGCCGTATTCAAATTGCCGCGTGAAAAAATCGGCCAGCCGGGATTACTAAACTCGAACGCGTCATCAACAAACGCTCAGACCGGAAAGCCAGTGGAAATTTCCGCAGACCTGTTCACCTTCAAATTGGCAGAAACCAACGGGCCGGTTCAGGAGATTATTGCCGAAAAAAATGTCGTGATCCTCAGCGAGAGCGACCAAAGCCGCGCGACGGGAGACAAAGCGATTTACAACGAAGAGACTGGTTTGGTGCAGTTGACCGGAAATCCGGTTTGGAAAAATAATCAAAACGAAATCAAGGCGGACATTCTTGCCATCGGAAAAACCAATCAGTTTTTCAGCGCAAAGACGAATGTTTCAATGAAACTTCCCGCGACGTTATTTAAAAGAACTTTAGCTGCGGGCGCTGCGAATACCGCCACCGTCACAAACGAGTTTATACAAATTTTTTGTAACGAGTTTTCTTACGCTACGAACACTGCGGAATTCAGCGAAAACGTTCGCGCCACTTTGCTGGATGAAAACGGCTCGCAAACTACGCTGCGATGCGATTTCGCAAAAGTTTCATTTGGGCCAGGCAACCAAGTGGAAACTGTTTTTGCCGATAAAAATGTCGTGCTTGAGGAAATTCCCGGACCAGCGCTTCGCACGAACGTCCTGAAAAAAACGCTCGCTTGCGAATTGTTGACGGTGAACCGCTCTGCAAAAACCGGGTTGCTCGAAAGTATTCATGCAGAAACAAAAGTTGTCGGAGAACAAATTGAACGGGCCGCGTTGGGCGAAGTCGTGAAAAGAATTTCCGCCGATGTTGTGGACGCAAAATTTTCACCAACTACAAATCAGATCGAAACCGTCGTGGCTGAAAGAAATGTTTTGATCGAAAAAATAGAGCCGAACAAAAGCGGGCAAGCGAGCGGCGAAAAAGCAGTTTATCGAATGAGCGCTGGACAGGAAGTGGTGGAGCTGACTGGCCATCCCTCAGCGCGGACGGAAACCATGCTGTTCAGCGATGCGTTGGTCATGCTTTGGAATTTAAAATCCGGGAAGATCAGTGCGATGCCGTATAAAGTCACTCCATTGAATGCGACAAATAATTTGAAGCCGCTGCGAAAAATTTCTCAACCATGAGCCTGCTCACGACAGAAAATCTGGTGAAAGAATATGGACAACGTCGCGTCGTCAACGGCGTTTCAATCAACGTCGAAGCCGGTGAAGTCGTCGGCTTGCTTGGTCCCAACGGCGCGGGCAAAACAACGACGTTCAACATCGTCGTCGGCATTGTTAAGCCCGATGAAGGCGCGGTGAAATTTGAAAGCAACGAAATCACGGGGTTGCCGATGCACAAGCGCGCGCGACTTGGCATTGGTTATCTAACTCAGGAGCCATCGGTTTTTCGCAAGCTGACCGTCGAACAAAACATTCTGGCGATTCTGGAGACTTGCGAAGTCGATGCGCAGGAGCGGCGAGTGCGTTTGAAATATTTGCTCGATGAGTTGGATTTGGCGCGGCTCGCAACCAGCAAAGCTTACACGTTGAGTGGCGGCGAAAAACGGCGTTTAGAAATCACGCGCGCGCTCGTCACCAGCCCCAAATTGCTTTTGTTGGACGAACCGTTTAGCGGCATTGATCCAATTGCAGTTTATGAAGTGCAAAAAATTGTACGTCGATTGCAGCAACGCGGTTTGGGAATTTTGATCACGGACCACAATGTTCGCGAAACTTTAAAGCTCGTGGACCGCGCATATTTGATTCACAAAGGCGAGGTGGTTTACGAAGGCGCGGCCGACCGGTTGGTGGATGATCCGAAAGCGCGCGAAATTTATCTAGGGCCGGAATTCAATATGTAAGACGGATTAAGATTATGATTAGGATTAAGAGTAGGAAAAGAATGCGCCCAGTTGTGTCCCCCTTAATCCTAATCTTACTCTTAATCTCTAACTCCAAATGAAACGCGATGTCATAACAGTCGAGCGGTTCTACACCGAACAAGCGGGTGCGTTGGAACTGCAACTCGTCGCTGGCGCAAAAGGATTGAAACGAATCATCCGGGAGCCAACCGTCAATCGCCCCGGCCTTGTGCTCGCTGGATTCACTCGTTATTTCGCGAACAAACGCGTCCAGATCATCGGCAATGCGGAAGCTTTTTTTCTTAAAACGCTTTCGCGAGACGAGCGCAAAGAGCGTTACGAAAATCTATTTTCTTATAAAATTCCGTGCGTGGTTTATTCGCGCAATTTGCATCCGGATAAACTTTTACTCCAGGCCGCCGAGAAAGCAGACGTTCCCGTTTTCCAGTGTCCGTTGATCACGATGAAGTTCATCAACCTCGCCACGCTTGCGCTGGAAATGTTATTCGCGCCTCGAGGCTCAGACATCGGCAGCATGGTCGATATTCTTGGCATTGGGGTCATAATTCGCGGCGAAAGCGGCATTGGCAAAAGCGAAACGGTTTTGGCGTTGATCGATCGCGGCTACAGCTTGGTCTCCGACGACATCACGCGCGTGACGTTGATCGATGGCCGCGAAATTGTCGGAACCAGTGCAGAATTGACGCGCAATCACATGGAAGTTCGCGGCATTGGCATCATCAATGTCGCCGCGATGTTCGGCGTCAAAAGTATTCGTCAGGAAAAACGTGTTGATTTGGTCGTCACTTTGAAAGCGTGGAGCGAAGTCCCCGATGTGGATCGTCTCGGCTTGGATGACGAATTTGTAAAAATTTTGGAGGTGGACATTCCGCACATTACAATTCCGGTTCGTCCCGGACGCGATTTGGCGCGGCTGATTGAGGTCGCTGCGTTTCAAACCAAACTGAAATCGACGGGACACAATCCCGCCCAGGAATTGAATGACCGGCTGATTGCCAAAATGTCCGGGAATCTTCGCTTGTAAAATGTTTGGCGAAAAATATCGTTTAGGCTGAAATTATTTTAGATGAGCGCAAAAAGGATCAACGCGAATCACGAGCGCGAACTCGTTGTGACGAATAAGCTGGGCATTCACGCCCGGCCAGCGGCGATGTTTGTCAAAACGGCCAATCGTTTTGATTGCGAAATTTTTGTGGAAAAAGACGGCGAAAAAGTGAACGGCAAAAGCATTATGGGTTTGATGATGCTCGCTGCCGGGCCGGGAAGCAAAATCATCGTCACCGTTCATGGCAAAGATGGCCACGCCGCTCTGGAAGAAATTGAAGCGCTGCTTAATCGCAAGTTTGACGAGGAATAATTATAGCAGTCCCGCATATGCGGCGATGGGAGCGCTCTGATTTTTTCTTCAACTTTGAGCAGCAAACTTTGAACCTTGAACTTTCCCGTCTGCTCCTTAGTTTTTCCGCATGTCAGATTTCGATGTAAAATATGTGGCAAATCTTGCCCGGATCGCTCTCACGCCCGCTGAGGAAGAAAAACTCGGCACCCAACTCAACGGTATTCTCGGCTACATCGAAAAATTAAAAGAACTGGACGTCGCCAACGTGGAACCGACCGCCCACGCTGTTCCATTGATCAATGTTTTTCGCGCCGATGAAATTAGCCCGTCCATTTCCAATGATGAAGCTCTCCGCAACGCGCCCTCAAAAGCCAACGGACTCTTTCTCGTTCCCAAAATCGTGGAATAAAGTTTTGAATTCTGACTCCCAACTCCTGAATTCTATTTCATGTTGAACCAACTCACCATTTCCGAACTGGCCGCAAAATTATCCAGACGCGAAGTTTCTTCGCGAGAATCGATGCAGTCATGTCTCGACCAAATTGCAAAAGTGGACGGAGAAGTTCACGCCTTCATTTCACATGATGCCGCCGACGCTCTCGCCCAAGCCGATGCCGCCGATAAAGAAATTGCGGGTGGAAAACCTCACTCGAAAAAGCCACTCCTAGGAATCCCCATCGCCGTCAAAGATGTTCTCGCCGTCAAAGACCAGCCGCTCAATTGCGGTTCGAAAATTCTGGGCAAATTCATTTCGCCGTACGACGCGACCGCAATTGAGAAACTGAAATCCGCCGGAGCAATTATTTTTGGCCGATTGAACATGGACGAATTTGCGATGGGCAGTTCGACGGAAAACTCCGCGTTTGGCGTTACAAAAAATCCTTGGGACACGTCGCGAATTCCCGGCGGTTCCTCGGGTGGTTCCGCTGCGGCAGTTGCAGCGGACGAATGTCTGGCGTCGCTCGGCACGGACACTGGCGGTTCGATTCGCCAACCCGCTGCACTTTGCGGCTGTGTCGGGTTAAAACCAACTTACGGAAGAATTTCACGTTACGGCCTCGTCGCATTCGCCTCGTCGCTCGATCAAATCGGGACATTCACGAAAGATGTTCGCGACGCGGCCTCTTTGCTTGAAGTGATGAGCGGAATCGATCATCGCGATTCGACTAGCGTTCCTCGCCCGGTCCCAAATTATGCAGCGGCTTTGAACGGCCAAATCAAAGGTTTGAAACTGGGTTTGCCCAAGGAATACATGATCGGCGGAATGAATCCTGAAGTGAGCGCGGCCGTGCAAGCGGCGGTCAAACAACTCGAAAAACTCGGCGCGGAAATTGTGGAGATTTCTTTGCCGCACACTGATTACGCCGTCGCGACCTACTACATCGTGGCCACCGCCGAGGCCAGCGCGAACCTGGCCCGCTTCGACGGCATTCGCTACGGTGCGCGCGTCGATGGCGCGACGCCCGACGAACTTTACAGCAAAACACGTGGCGCAGGTTTTGGCGCTGAAGTGAAACGCAGAATTATTCTCGGCACCTACGTTTTGAGCAGCGGCTACTACGACGCATTTTATTTGCGCGCCCAGAAAGTTCGCACGCTCATTCGTCAGGATTTCCTGAAAGCATTTGAAAAAGTGGACGCCATCGTCACGCCGACGACGCCGACGCCCGCATTTAAAATCGGCGAAAAATCCGACGACCCGCTGCAAATGTATCTCTCCGACATCTTCACAATTTCGTGCAACCTCGCTGGAATTCCGGGAGTCAGCATTCCGTGCGGGTTCACCACAAATCCGAAACTCCCAATCGGTTTACAGATTTTAGGCAAACCATTCGGTGAAGAAACCATGTTGAAAATCGCACACGCTTACGAGCAATCAACTGGTTGGCATCGAGAAAAACCCTCCAGGAAATAACACCGTCATGCACCAGCCGCTAAAAATTGTTTCACCGATCCGATTGAAAAATTTCAACCCGGACTTCACGGGTGGTTTGGATAAAGAAAAAGCGCGCGAAGCCACGATCCCGCTTTGCCTGCGCATTGGTGAATTGCAGGAACGGCTTTACGCTGACGCGCATCATTCTATGATTATTTTGTTGCAGGGAATGGATACCAGCGGCAAGGACGGCGTGGCGAAACGCGTGTTAGAGTTCGTCACTCCGAGCGGAATCGAAACCACAAATTTCAAGGCTCCTTCAGGGGAAGAACTCTCCCATGATTTTCTTTGGCGCGTGCATAAAGCCATGCCGCGTTATGGAAACATCGGCGTTTTCAACCGATCACATTACGAAGATGTACTCGTCGTCCGTGTGCTGAAAATGGTGCCAAAATCTGTTTGGCAATCCCGCTATTCCCAAATCAATGCGTTTGAGAAACATCTTTCCGATAACGGAATTGTCCTGCTCAAGTTTTTCCTTCACATCAGCAAAGAGGAACAGGCTGAACGACTGAAAGCCCGCCTCGAAGATCCCGCGAAAAATTGGAAGTTTCGCGCGGCGGACCTTGAGATGCGCGCGCATTGGAAAAAATTTCAAGAAGCTTACGAAGATGCCATCAATCATTGCAGCACGCCGTATGCGCCGTGGCATATCGTTCCGAGTGATCACAAATGGTATCGCAATTACGTTGTGGCCCGCACCGTAGTAGATGCCTTGGAAAAGCTGAAACTCAAATGGCCGAAGCCTAAAGAAGATTTATCAAAAATTCGGATTGTGTGAGCATCGTTCTGAAAAAACCTCAGGCAGAAATAATTTCTTTGATTACCTCGCCGTGAACATCCGTCAGCCGTCGATCAATTCCGTTGTGGCGAAAAATTAATTTCTCGTGGTCGATTCCAAGTTGATGAAGAACCGTCGCGTGCAAATCGTAGCAATAAGTTGGATTTGTCGCAGCTTTGTATGACCACTCGTCGCTCGTTCCGTAAGAAATTCCGCCTTTAAATCTGCCGCCGACGACCCAACTCGTGAACGCGAACGGATTATGATCGCGTCCTTTACTTCCCTGGCTGCACGGCATCCGGCCAAATTCGGTTGTCCAGATCACAATCGTGTCTTCCAACATGCCGCGTGATTTTAAGTCCTTGATCAGCGCGGCGGCGGGTTTGTCCATGCTGCGCGCCATGTCGAGATGATCTTTGCCAATGTCTTCGTGACTGTCCCAATTGCGACGCGGAAATCCGTTGTCCGCGCCGCTCCAGACTTGCACGAAACGAACGCCGCGTTCGAGCAATCGCCGCGCGGTCAAACATCGTTTCCCAAAATCTTCCGTGATTTTTTCGTCGAGGCCGTAAAGTTTTTTGGTCGCTTCGGATTCGCCCGAAATATCCAAAACTTCTGGCGCGCTCAATTGCAATTTCGCCGCGAGTTCGTAGGAGGAAATGCGCGCATCCAAACGCGAATCGCCCGCGCGATTTTCCAGATGCGCCTGGTTCAATTCTTTGAGCAACGCTTGCGTCGCCTGTTCACTTTCCGGCGTGATGAAGCTG
>JBDSLX010000184.1:0-9223 GCA_039916145.1 Verrucomicrobiota bacterium
GGATTTGAGAGATAAAGAATCGGTTCGCCTTGATTGCGAAATAAAACGCCCTGATAAAGCGACGGCAAAAATCCGCAGCCCCAATTCGACGCGCCGCCGCTGGTGCCTTTGCTGCCGGAACTGAACACCACATACGACGGAAGATTCTGCGATTCGCTGCCCAGCCCGTAAGTCGTCCATGCGCCAAAACTGGGCCGACCAAATTGTTGCGCGCCGGTGTTCATGAAAATCTGCGCCGGCGCGTGATTGAACGCGTCGGTGTGCATCGACTTCACAATCGCGATGTCATCCACCACTTCGGCGAGCTTGGGCAACAGCTCAGAAAGTTCCGCGCCACTCTTGCCGTATTTTGCAAACGAAAATTTCGGCCCCAGCAATTTCGACGACGGATTGATGAACGCCGCGCGATAACCCTTCAGCAAATCCGCAGGAGGAAGTTTGTCATTCCATTTGGCGAGTTCCGGTTTGTAATCGAACAAATCCAAGTGGCTTGGCGCGCCCGCCATGAAAAGATAAATGACGCGCTTGGCTTTCGCAGGGATGTGCGCTGCTTTGGGCGAAAGCGGATTCGTTTGCGAAGGCGCAACAGATTTTCCAAACAAACTTTCGGCAAGCAACGAGTTGAGCGCCATCGCGCCCACGCCCACGCCGCATTGTTTAAAAAACCAGCGACGCGTGATTTCCTTCCGCGCTTGGTTGGCAAAATGTTCCTGCTTGGTCATGATCATTCCTTCGTAATCGTTTCGTCCAAATTCAACAGCACGCGTGAGACAACCGTGTAAGCCGCGAGTTGTGTCGGGGTCGTTCCTTCCGGCAGATTTGGTTTTTCGTTTTTTCCGGTGGCGATTTCCAGCGAATTCACCCAGCCGTCGGCGATGCGCTTTTTTTGTTTCTCAATCAGACTCAGCAGTTCGGACGTTTCGTCGGCGGTCGGTTTTCTCGCGAGCGTTCGGCGGAAGGCATATTCGATTTTCGTCGCGTCCGTTTTTCCGCCTTCCTCCAAGATTTTTTGCGCAAGCGCCTGTGCGCATTCCATCGCGACAATTTCGTTCAATGTTGTCAGCGCTTGCAGCGGCGTGTTGGAACGCATCCGGCGAATGCAGGAAGAATCTCCATTCGGCGTGTCGAACACTTGCAACATTGGATACGGCGTCGAGCGACGGCGGAATGTGTAGAGCGCGCGGCGATAACGATCCGGGCCAGTCGCATCCGTCCAGGTGAACGGGCCGTAACTCGCGGGCGGTTTGAAAAGAAATTCCGGCGCGGGAGAAAACACGCTCGGCCCACCGACTTTGTCGTTCAGCAAGCCGCTCGAAGCCAACGCAATGTCCCGAACAATTTCTCCCTCAACACGAAATCGCGGGCCTCGCGCGAGCAAACGATTATATTGATCTTGCGCATAAAGTTCCGGCGTGACTTTAGAAGATTGTTGATACGTCGCGGAGTTCACAATCAGCCGATGAATGTGTTTGAGCGACCACGGTTTCGTAGCAGCCGACGTGAGGAGGCTCTGATCAATGGTTGGAATTTTAGTTAGAGCCTCGTCACCTCGGCTGCTACGAGTTGGTTCCATAAATTCACAGGCGAGCCAATCGAGCAATTCCGGATGCGACGGCGCTTCAACGCGCAGGCCAAAATCTTCAGGAGTATCCACGAGCCCAAGACCGAAATAAGTTTGCCAGACGCGATTAACCAAAGCGCGCGCGGTGGTCGGGGATTTTTTGTCCACAAGCCATTTTGCAAAAGTGAGTCGGCTCTCGTCTGAATTAGCCGGTAAAGCAGGGAGAAAAGCCGGCACGCCCGCGCCAACTTCTTTGGTGGGATTCAACCAATCGCCGCGCTTTAGCATTCGCGTCATGCGTTTTTCATTGCCAACGCCGCTGTTGTTGCGCGCCACCAACGCCAGTGTCGCCGCGCCTTCCGGCCATTGTTTCCAAAGCGATTCTATTTTTTCGTTCACTTCTTTCCAATCAGCGACGGTCGTCCGCCAATAACTGAACATGGCGGCAACTTGCGCGGGCGACCGTTTCTCGGTGGGAATTTCAAAAATGTCGCGAACGTTTTTTGGAACCGGATCGGCCACCGCATTTGTCTCGCTCGAAACGCTCAAACGAAACCGGCCAAGATTATGATTTTGATTGTCGTCGGAATTCCAACCGCCGTGATTTTGTTGGAGCTTGAAAACGAGAGTCGTGCCGTTCGTAAATGAAATGGGTTTTTCAGGAATGAAAACCGCCTTGCGCGCTTGATTTCTGCGACCCGCTCCCGCGTCGATTCCCCAAGCCGTGTCGCCATTGTTGTCGATGGCAAAATTGATCGGGCCGTAAACCCGCTTTTTGCCGGAGTTGTCATTGAACTCCGATTCCAAATCTTTTTCAGCATTGGAAAAATCCGCCGTCGCTTTCACGAATTTCACCGAAACTTTGTTCGTCGGATTCGCGGCGTCACTCGCTTCGACATCAAACTCCGACAACGCAGACATTCCTTTCAAAGAACGTCCCGGCCCGTTACACGGAAGATTCGGGTCGGTGAATTGTTCGAGCCGAAACGCACCGATGCTCGCCAGATTATTAGTCCCGCGAAATGTCCCGGTCCATTTCGTCGGCGCATAGCTCGATGCGCGAATTGAACCATCAGCGTATGGATAAAACCGCTCGCCGTTGTCGCCGATGTTGGTGACGACGACGGTTTGCCACGCGGGCTGATTGGTTTTAGTCGCGGCTTCCCATTGCGCCATTTTTTTCTGCCAATCAGACGTGCGATGTTTCAAATCATTTTCAATTTCCGAAATGCTGCGGCGCAATTCGTCGATCTTCATCAAGTCGTTCGGCAAATAAGCGACGCGCGACGCTTCGTGGTCGTTGTTCAGGAACGCGAACATTTTGTAATATTCCTCCTGCGTGAGCGGATCGAATTTGTGGTTGTGACATTGCGCGCACTGGATGGTCAGGCCGAGCACGCTTTTTCCCACCGCCTCCATGCGATCAAACATCGCGTCCATCCGAAATTGTTCGGGGTCCGCGCCGCCTTCTTCATTCAACATCGCGTTGCGCAAAAACCCGGTGGCAACAATTTGGTCCTGCGTCGCGTTGGGCAATTCGTCGCCCGCGATTTGTTCGATGACAAATTGGTCGTAGGGTAAATCTTTGTTGAAAGAATTGATGACGTAATCGCGATACGGCCAGACGGCGCGCGATTTGTCTTTTTCAAAACCATCCGAATCGGCGTAACGCGCGGCGTCGAGCCAATTGCGTCCCCAACGTTCGCCGTAATGCGGCGAGGCGAGCAAACGTTCCACTTGCTTTTGATACGCGTCGGGAGATTTGTCCGCTAGAAATGAATCCACTTCGGAAATTGTCGGCGGCAAGCCAATCAAATCGAGCGAGAGCCGACGCAGCAAAGTGATTTTGTCGGCTGGTGGCGAGGGCGGAAGTTTTTCGCGCTCAAGTTTCGCGAGGACGAAATTATCAATCGGATTGCGAACCCAAGTTTTATTTTTAGTGGCAGGGAGTTTTGAGCGAACAGGAGATTTAAACGCCCAATGATCTTTTGGATTTTTTCCTTCACTGGCTACGGATGCGCTTTCCGGCCAATCCGCGCCTTGATCAATCCACGCACGCAACAAACCAATTTGTTCAGCGGACAGCGGCTCGCCTTTTTTTGGCATCTTCAAATCCTCGCGCAAATGCGCAACGGCTTGAATCATCAAACTCTCCGCGCTTTTTCCGGGAATAATTGCTGGTCCCGATTCACCACCTTTCAGCGCGGAAGATTTCTGATCCCAACGAAGTGAAGCCTCCTGCTTTTTCGGGCCGTGACAGTTGTAACAGTGCTCCGCTAAGAGCGGCTGGATTTCATTGGTGAAATCGACTTTTCGTGTCAAAGCCGCAGGGAGCTTGCTGAGATCCCCCTGAGCGGTGGAGATTGTCGGCGATAAAACGCTGCCCAGCAAAATCGCTGTCACCGCGTTTAAAATAGGCGGACCAGATTTCATCAACGTATTCCGAATGGAAGTTTCAAGAGGCTCAAGTTAAATCAAAAGTAATTTTTCACAATAAGGCATTGCCACGGCTCGCCCTACGAGTGCCCGTGAGGTCAGAGGTAACAAGTGGCCTTCGCGTCCCCTTGTTCCGACATTAATATCCTAGATGTACCGGGAGTGTGTTCACGACAGAACTTTAGGTTTAGGCGGGGAAACCTCATGTTTGGAAGACGGAACCATAGGTTTTCGCGGAAAAAGCCTGAAGTTTTGCGGCATGACTATCGGACAAAACGGCATTACTATGCAAAAATTGGGGTAAGACATGGAAAAGTTGGAATAAACTATGGGAAAACGGAACCAAACTCGTTCGCTTTTTTGCGCTACCGGTTCAGTTGACTTTCAAACTCACTCTTCGCCACATGCCACGTCGCGGATGAGATCCCCGATATTTACGTGTTGCAGACCAAACATTGAGTCAGGGCCTGATTCGTTCCATTTGGAGAATATTGTCTGTAGATTTGGTTAAAACATTTCAACACATTGATCCACAGGGGCTGATTAATGACTAGCATTGGATACGGCGTCGCGCTTAATACTTTGCGAATCGAAAACAGAGAGGAACGCTCCTAATTTTGCCTAAGAAATCAGCGTCGGTTAACATCCGTCTGCTAAAAAGGCTTCCCGTCACCGCAGTTGCCGAATTGAATCTTATTTTAACTGAATCAGTCTATTAAAACAGCTGACTTTAGGATGAATAGATTTGAGTCGAAGGCAATCCAATAGTAGGTTGGTTCAAAATCAAAGTGAAGGAGAGGTTTTAACGCAAATGAAGACCAAAATTTTACTCGGGTGGCGGTGGATGTTAGCGGTCAGCAATGCTGTTGTGCTTTTAGGTTGCTTGGATCAAACCCGCGAGACCAGCGCTCAATCTGTCATAACCGAACCTGCCGCACAGGGCGTTGCCGCGTCCAACACCGAAACGGACGTGGCACCAGAGCGTGCAATTATTCCACCCGCGAACCTTTCTTCGGGAGTTGCTGAGGTGGTTAAATTGGCGCAATCCGGGGTTGGCGAAGAAGTTCTTTTGGCTTACGTCGAGAAGTCCAGCCGCATATTTAGTCCAACGGTCGATGAGATTGTTTACTTGAAGGACATCGGCGTTTCAGAAGCTGTAGTTGCGGCAATGGTTCGCCAGGAAAAGGGTTCTGTCTCGGAACTCGCCGCCAGTAAAACTGCAGAAGAGTGGCAAACCAATGCGCCTGCGAGGCTGCCCGAATCCGCTGCGCCCTCCTATTCGATTGCCGCCGAACCAGCTTACAACGATACCGGAGCAACAGCCCCTCCGCAGGAAGTGAACATCAACTATTTTGAAAACACTCTTTCACCGTATGGCTCCTGGGTGGACGTGGCTGACTACGGACGTTGCTGGCAACCCACGGTTGTAGTCATCAATCGAAACTGGCGTCCGTACTCAGATCGAGGGCGGTGGGTTTACACGTCTTCTGGCTGGTATTGGCAATCGGATTATTCGTGGGGTTGGGCACCGTTTCATTATGGTCGTTGGCATTGCGACAGCGGGATTGGCTGGGTGTGGATTCCCGGTTCCACCTGGGGGCCGGCCTGGGTGAGTTGGCGTTACACCGATGAATATTGCGGCTGGGCACCCTTGCCGCCGACGGCTTACTACGACGGATTTGGTTTCCGATTCCGAAACTCCCGCGTTGGGCTTAGCTTTGATTTTGGTTTGCGCCACGACTTTTACACATTTATTCCAACCAGCCGTTTTTGCGAGCGCACGCCGTCCCGATACTTTGTGTCGCGATCCCATTCAACAACGATTTATAAAAACAGTGTCGTCATTAACAACTACATCCGAGGCAATAACAACACGATCATCAATGAAGGCATCGGGCGGGAACGAATTACCCGAGCCACCGGGAAACCGCTTCAAAGTATGGCTCTGCGTGAATTGCCGGCCACCGTCAACCCTATTGGAAAAGCCGAGCGGGTCGAGGGTAACAGTCTAGCCGTTTTTCGGCCGAATGTTTCTGCCCAATCGAGCGGCCGATCTCTTTCTTCGAGAACGAGCGGAGTTGGGCCGGTTGCGCAGAAATCGATTGCGCCAAGCCACGGCCTCAGAACAATTGGGAAAACAGAAACCCCGTCAACCAAACCGCAAGTTCCAGCTCCCACAGTTTCTGTTGGATCAAGTGAGCCGATTAGAAAGACATTTACACGACCGACCTCACCGCCGATTATTACACGCGAGCAGCAACAGGCGGCTGTCGAATCTTCGTTGAAGTCGGAAACTATTTCCCGGAAAAATCCCACAACCTCGATCACAACACCCCGCTCAAATATCGGTTCTTCAGGGGTGAGGAATTTGCCCGTGCAAAGTTCTGTGCAGGAACACGGCAGAAGCATCGGACGCAGCGAAGCCAATAGTTCTCAAAGAGAAACCTCGCGTTCCATTACCACGCAAATGCCGCGGGAGAGAATTGCTTCTCCCTCCGTTACCCCCGTTGTGCCTAAAGTCTCGCAAATCCAGCGGACGGAGCCGACATCGCGCGAAATTCGTCGGCAGGACTCATCTGAGCACAACTTCGGTTCCGCCCAACGTTCTCTGCGCGCAACCACCCCTTCTCCAGTTCAAAGCGCGCCGGCACCCGCGCAGAACTACAGTTCGCCATCGGAAATTAGTCGAGGAGCTAGTCGTATCGAAAGGTCAGTTCCCCAATTTAATAATCAGCCCAGCCGTTCCGCGCCCGAACCCAGCGTTCGGCAATCGCAGCCTCGTTCAGCACCGGCGCCTTCCGCCTTGCGCGAGCGAGGAGAAAAATCCGCCGAACGAAGCAATCGCCCCGACCGAAATAAGAGTTAAAAGCTCTCGTCCAGCAATCGTCTGGCGTTCTCCGCCAAAATCAAATTCCTCTCTGAGTCTTGCAGCGATGATTCTTTCACCTTGAGCAGAGCAGATTCGAAATAAAAAAACGGCGCGTGCGAGCCGAATAAAATTTTACTCGCTGGAATTTGCTCAATCAGTTTTCCGATGCCGCCGACGCCTTCAAGAGTTGCGATTTCAAAATAAATCCGCCCGATCCCAGCCAGACGAAGAAGCAGTTTCCCATTCAATCCCTGCAGCGAATTCAGCAAAACGATTTTCAATTTCGGAAACGGTTTGAGTAAATCTGGCAGCGGCGCAAGATCGACTGGCGCAACTTCTGCCAGCGGATGCTGCGTTCGTTTGTCCTCCATCAAGACGGCGAGTTGCACGATCAATCCGCGTTGCGTGGCGGAGTCCAGCAACTTTGTGAAAACCGGCTCGTCCAATTTGTAGCCGTGATAATTCGGATGCAGCCGAATGCCGCGCATTTTGTGTTCTTCATGGCAGCGTCGCAAATCTTCCTCCCAGTCTGGCAGCTTAGGATTGATCGAGCCGAACGGGAGCAATACTCCTTGACCCTGTTCACGGCATTCCTTCGCCAGCCGCGCGTTTGCGCTGGAAATATCTTTGTGCAGCAATCCATCAAAAGTTCCAGCCCACGCTTGCGTCACGTGCTTCTCGCGAAGCTTTTTCATCAAAGACGAAGTGTCATCTCCAACAAGCCGGCGAAAAGGCCAGCGAGACAAATTCACATTCACGTCGATGATTGGATTCATAACGTGACTCCCTTGGCTTTGAGAATCGGCATCATCAGCCGTTTCAAATTTTCGCCTAAAATGAGTTTCTTTGCCGAGTCAGGAATGTTTGCGCCCAGAACTTTGCTGAGTTGAGACGCGAAACTTCGCCCGCCAGCATCGCTGCCGAAAACAATTCGTTCCGCCCCCAGTTCACGCAGCGCCATTTCGGTGAAGCCCGCCGTCGGATCAGAACCCGCGAGATCTACCGAAACATTTTTAAATTTGCGAATGGTGCGGATGCCTTTTTCCCAATCGCCACCGGTGTGGCCGCAAATCAGCGGAACACTCGGATGCCGACTCGCGAGCGCGGCCAGATCAAGCGGCGTCGATTCTCCGTCGTCGTTGCCTGAGAGTTTGAACCACGTGTGTTGAAAAATAATCGCCTTCAATTCCGCAGCACTTTGAACAATCGGATCGAGTTCTTTCGCGCTACAGGGATGCGCCACCCAAAGTTTTACGCCAACCATCGGACCATCGCGAATGCAGCGATCTATTTCCGCCAGACTTTCTTCGACGTATTTCGGATTCACGTAAACGAATCCGAACGCGCGATGGTGCCAATGGCTCAAAGCTTGAATCACCTCGTCATTTTGTTTGCGGAAATCTTCAGGAGTCGGATTGCGCGACCACTGCATTCCCATGTAAACGCAGAGCCGCTCGATGCCCATGCGATTGGCGAACTCAATCAATTGCGCCATGCGTTCGTCGGGCGTGCGGCCGGAAACTCCAGACAGGTGACAATGCAAATCCCAGATCATTGAAGATTAAATTCTTTTCGACGCGCTCAAATTAAAACGGCTCGTCGATTGGGCGTGCGCCAAAGCCAGCGCGAGCGCATCAGCCGCGTCAGGCGATGGCGGTTCAGACAAATGCAACATGCGCTGCACCATTTTCGCGACTGCAAGTTTCTGCGCCGCACCGTAACCGACAATCGCTTGTTTCACTTTGCGCGGCGAAATTTCAAAAATTTCCAAACCTGCTTCTCCAACTGCAACCAACGCTGCGCCGCGCGCTTCGCCCATCGTCAGGGCCGTTTGCAAATTTTGCGCAAAGAAAAGTCCTTCGATGGCGCAAACCGTCGCGCGATACTGTTTTAAAACGTCGCGCAACGTCTGAGCAATTTTGACGAGGCAGCGGGAATGTTCCCAGGATTGCGGACAGGAAATCGTTCCGTGCGCCAAAGTTTGCGGAAATGGTTTCGTCAGGCGAATCACGCCGTAGCCAGTCCCGCGCAACGATGGATCGATGCCGATAATTATTTCGTAGGACCGGTTTGGTTGAAAACTGCTTTCGAAAATCTGCGATGCTGTCTTGGGGGAAGGTGCCTTGCTGCTCACGCGATTTTTCATCTGTTCAAATTGCTGCGGCGTCACGCCCATGCGTCGAGTCTGCCAAACGAGACGCAACGAAAAAAGGAGAATTCTTACGCGGCAATTACGCACCATCGCCTTCGGAGAATCGAACACAATTCGAGACTGAACCGTTCGATCGCAAACTGGTTCACGCGCGCGGAAGCTTTCGCGAAATGTTCCGCAAAGAAAGCAAATCAATCTATCCATC
>JBDSLX010000185.1:0-3761 GCA_039916145.1 Verrucomicrobiota bacterium
TTTTTCACGACCGGGAATTGCATTCCCCAAAGAAATCCTAAAAGCACCGCCGCCGCGCCGAACGAGAAGAGATAAATTAATTTCCATTTGTCGCAGTAGTTCGCGCTGCGCAACAGCAATCCCGCGAACACGCCGAGCAGGCAGGTCGCAATCGCCGGGATCGTGCTCAGCCAACCTTCCGGGTCCCAATACACATCCCACTTTTTTCCGGGCAAATATTTAAAATCAAAGTGATTGGCTACATTCAGTCCCGGCTCGAATTTCCCTGCGGTCAGCGCGGTCGTGGAATTAAACATCTCCTTTGCAGCCGCCATCGGCACGCTGTTGGAGATGGCGGAAAAGTTTTTTCCCTCTTCGTTTTTGAAAACACCTTTGCCTTCGCGAAACTGCGCGGCCAGCTTTTCATCGCCCGCCGCCGTTGCGCGCTCGGCGAGTTGCATATTCTCCAATTGGATATTACGAATCGGCACGAAGTTCATCATCGCCCAATAACCAACGAGCAGCGCGATGGCCCACGCCGCGAGCATCCGCGGTTTGAAGAAAATAAAAATCAGTCCGCCAAATAAATAACAAAGCGCGATGCGATTAAGCACGCCGAGCAATCGCATGTCCGGCCACGGATTGATAAAGCCGCCGGAGTAGAGCAGCGCGACCACGAACAACAAAATAAATCGGCGCGACAATCTTTTCAATGCATCCTTGCGTCCGCCTTTTTCAATTTGTTTCGTCAGTGAGAAAACCAGCGACACGCCCATGATGAAAACGAACAGGGGGAAAATCATGTCGTAGAAATGAAATCCCGACCAATCGACATGCTCCAATTGCTGCGCCAAAAATCCTGTCAAAGTAAATGGTTTTTCCGCCGCTGACTCAACTTTCGCGCCGCTTTGGTTCATCCGATTAAACGCATACACCAACGCATCGGCGCCAATGATCCAAAACATATCAAAGCCGCGCAGCGCATCGACGGACATCAGTCTCGAGGACGGTGCCGCTGAAACAGGTTCGCTGAGGCTATCCGATGGAGAAGCCAATTCTGTCATGAATCAGGAGTAGGGAAATAATGGGCGGACTTCAAGCGGCAAAATCACCGCGGGATAAGTCTTGGAAAAATTCATCATTGAAATGAAGTGGGCATCGGCCATTAATTCGTCGGATGACCGTCCCGTGCGCCTTTATGCGAGACCCGTCAATTCTAAGCTCTGTGAAAGCCGTCCCATTTGGCATGGCTGTAGCATGAAGCTCGCGGACCAGATTCTTTCATCACAGGTTGACAAGGTTGTCTTGCCGTTCCAGCTTGCAACCATGAATGTAAATATTTTAAGTCGGCTTTCCAGTGGGCATTTACGGCGTGTTGCGGCAATCCGAGAACAAATTGAGCAAAAGGAAAGTGAACTGACCGCGTTACTAGGAATTCCAGAAGCTTTGACCGTGGGCGCCATAGTTAGACGCCATCGCAGCTTATCTGCCGCAACGCGAGCAAAACTCTCCGCTGCGGCCAAATCACGTTGGGCGAAAATCAAAGCCGGAAAGCCCTAGGCAACTCCCCTGAACTATTTCACGCGTATTGGAGCGCGCCTGGTTTCATGAGGTGGATCTATTTGCGAAAGCTCGCAAGTGATTTATTCGCTCGAAGCTGTGGCTGATTATTTCTGCTTTCTTCCTTGGGTTTCGTGTCGTCTTGCTGCTCAAAGTGGTTGGATGATGGAGAGGGCGCTCGAGATTGAAAACGAAACAGAAAGGTTTTTAGCGTGAACGGTTTTCCACAGACGGCTAACGTAGCGATGTAGCCTTCGGCGGGTTCCAATTCCTGAATCAATCCCTCGAATTTTTGTAGGGCGTCGCTTTGATCGGAAAATCCTTCGCCGATACATTTCAATTGCGCCTCATTGCGTGTCCAAAAACGAAAGAATCTTTCATTTTTCTGCGGGCCGTCCAGAAATTGAAGAGTTTCTTTTTCTTTGGGGGAGAAACAGCGAGCCGCAATTTCATTCATGTCGGGAAAGGAGCGCACATTTTCCAGGTCAATGCCGAGCGCCCGATTACGTGTCACCGCATAAAGAGCAAGTCCGTCGCTGTGGGATAAGTTGAAATTCAAATTGTCAAAATCTGGCGCGTCGGCCAAATGGGGTTTGCCATTTTTTCCATAACCAAATCGCAAGCTCGTCGCAGGCGTTCTGGTGTAACCACTAAGAATTGCCCGAAGCACTCCGCGCGCTGCGACAAAGTGTTTCCGGTCACGTTGGAAATGAAAACGCGCCGCGCGTTCTTTCTCGTCTGACGAAAGAGTCGTCGCTAAATCTCGCGCGTGGGATTCGTCGTCAAGAGAGGCAACCCACACATGCACCTCTTCACCGGAAAGCGTGTAGTCTTCCGGAGAATAATTCCAGTTGAGCCGCGGTACCGCAGAATTGAAACTCAGGTCGCGCATGATCTGACGGGATAATTATTACATCGCTCCAGGCACTCGATAAGTTCCGTCGCCACAATTCGCACATACGGGTCGTCCAACATTTGTTCGTGCGTGCTGGGAATTCGTTTCACTTCCAGACCGCCGCCCGCCAACGACTTCCAAATGGCTTCAACCGAGGCGTTCCGGGGCGACTTGGTAGTTTCAAAGAGAATGATTTTCCCCGGATAAACTTTGGGGAAATAATTCAACAACGCCTTCCAATGGACTTCCGCATAATGCTGATATCCCGCTGGGTAATGATCCATGTCGATAACGTCTTCCAAAGGAATTTCATTAGGCGATCTGCTGACGTCATCGTTTCGAATGAGCGCCGATAGCTTTCGCTCCAGTTGTTTGGATTTGCGTTTCACTCCGGCCAACATCTGGGATGGTTCCTGATGGAAAAACCGTTGGAATCGCTTTGGCAAGCTCGTGAACATATCCAGCGTATTCGCCGATAACGTTCGCGCGTCAGCAACGTTGACCGGCGAACTGTCCAAGACCGCGAGAAGCCCAATATCGTCGCCCGCGGCGCATAGTTGCTGTGCGATTTCAAGGGCAACAACGCCGCCGAAACAATAGCCAACCAGTTGATAAGGTCCTGCCGGTTGAATCGTCCGCATTTCTTTGATGTAATGCGCGGCCATTGCTTCCATTTGCGAGAACGGTTCGGGCGGTGCGACCAAACCATACGAGGGCTGATCCGGGCCGAGTAGTTGCGCAAGTTTTTGGTAGCGCAAGACTCCGCCGCCTCCACCGCCGCCCAGTGTGTGCAACCAAAATAGCGGTGGTTTCGAGCCGCTGGGTTGAATTTCGATTAGACAAGAATCGGCAGCGATTGAAACGCCATCACTCATGGCTTTTGCGAGTTGTTCAATCGTGGGCGATTGGAAGAGCAAAGAGAGGGGAAGTTTTTTCTCAATCACCTTTTCGATTCGCGCAAAAAGACGAACAGCCAGAAGTGAGTGGCCACCGATATCAAAAAAGTTTTCGCGCACGCCGATGGGTTTGCGGTCAATCACCTCTTCCCAAATTTCTTTGAGTTTAGCTTCCAAATCCGTCAGCGGCGTGGAGCGTTCTTCTTCCCTATGAAGACGATTTGCTTCCGGCTCGGGCAGAGCGTGGCGGTCCACTTTGCCGTTGGCGTTGAGCGGGAATTGGTCGAGGGCAACAAAGGTCGATGGCACCATGTGATCGGGCAGTTTTTGTTTGAGAAAAACCCGCAACTCTTCCGTCGTCGGCGCCGGGTTTTTCGCGGCGATAAAATATCCGACCAGCCGTTTGTCTCCCTTTTCTTCCCGCGCCAAAA
>JBDSLX010000186.1:0-5161 GCA_039916145.1 Verrucomicrobiota bacterium
ATGACGGCGGACATCCTCACGATGCGCAGCGTTTGCATCGGCGAATCCTGGAAATGCCGAATGGCGATTTGATCACGACTTTTTACGGCCAACTTTTTGGCGACAACACTCCTTCCACTTACATGCCAAGCATGATGACAGCGCGAACGATATTGGTGCGGTCAAAGGATCGCGGACAACATTGGAAATTAATTTCAACTGTCGCCGTTGGATCGGAAATTGGCACCGAAGGGTTTTGTGAACCAACGATTGCGCGTCTGAGCAAAGGCCCAAAAGCGGGGCGGCTGATTTGCCAGATGCGAACAGGGCGCGAATTGCGCGAAACTTTTTCCGACGACGACGGCGTGACGTGGGCACCGCATTATCCGCGCGTGTTCGAAGGACTTGATATTTATCGCACAGAACTTTGGGTGGATCATTTCCGTAATTTCAAAGGCTCGAAGGGAAAATTGCTCAATGAAAATAATCCCGATGATCTTCGCGGCGCAGTTGTTGATCCCGATTTGATTGAATTGAGAAGCGGTATTCTCGTCGCGGCTTTTGGTGTGCGCGTTCCGCAGAAAGCTTGCTGGGCGTATCCTGAACATTCCTGGAACGGCAACTATCTCGCGTTCAGCACTGACCATGGAGCAACGTGGAGCAATGTGGTGCGTTTGACCTCCGGTGTTTTGACGACGCACTACATGGCGATTGAAGAGACGCTGACCGACAACAAAATTTTTGTGACTTACGATCTCGGCGGCTGGACCAAGGGAATGAATCGCGACGTCTGGGGACGGCACGTCACGCTCACACTCAAATGATTTTGTGAAGATCACGGATGTCCGCACAACCTTGCTCACCGGTCCTTGCACGAATGATCCTTTCTTACATGAGGCACGCAAACTTCGCAGCGCCGCGTTTATCGAAATTTTCACTGACAATGGAACCATCGGAATCGGCGAAACCTACGCCGGTTATTTTTGTCCCGAAGTCGTCCCGTCGATTGTCGAATTTTTTAAACCAATACTCATTGGTCAAACCGTCGATGACATTCCTGAACTCTGGCGACGCATGTATCACTGCGGCAATTTCTGGTGTCGCGTCGGCCTCGGCACAATTGTGTTGAACGGCATCGAAGCCGCGCTCTGGGATTTAAAAGGCAAGTTACTTGGCCAACCCGTTCACGCGCTCCTCGGTGAAGCAAAGCATGAACGACTACCTTGTTACGCGACTGGCGGACCAAGCAATTATCCCAAGGATCGGCTCGCAAAAAAAATCGATCATTATTTTTCACTCGGCTTTCGCGGATTGAAAGTCGGCGCAGGCAGTTTGTCTCCCGACGGTTGGTATATGCCGAAAGAAGCGAAAGAAGCCGCAGACTTCGAAGCCGATAAATTTTCTTTCATGCGATCTTATGCTGGAGCTGACGCCTGGCTGATGTTGGACGCGCACATGGGAAATAATCACATTGCTACGTGGTCAGTGGACGTTGCCATCGCCGTCGCGCGCGCGCTGGAACCGTTCAATCCGTTCTTCCTCGAAGAACCATTGCACTACACCGATCCGTGGGGCTACGGCGAACTTTGCAAAGCAACCACAACTCCCATCGCGGGCGGCGAATGTCTCACGGCTGCGTACGAATGGCGCGTGTTCGTCGAACAGGATGGATTCGACATCGGTCAGCCAGACGCATCATTCACTGGTGGCCTCAGCGAATTTTTAAACGTCGCAAACATGATGGAAAAACGCGGACGCAAGATAGCCACGCATGCGTGGGGAGCAGGCGGTTCGCTGATGCAAAATATTCACGCCGGTTTCGCCGCCGCGAATACCTGTATTCTTGAAATTCCTCCCGACTACGCCGGTCTGCACTCTGATGTGATCGACGGCGGATTCAAAATGAAGGACGGCTACGCGACACCCCCGGATCGTCCCGGCCTCGGTATCGTCCTCACCGATGAAATTAAAAGCCGTTATCCATTCAAACCGGGCAGCGGCGAATTCAACAGCGTGCCGGGAAAAATTTTGAAGGATTGAAAATGAAAATTGTCATTGATGTCGTTGCCCACGCGCCAACTCTGGCTGCGTTACAAAAACGCGCTGATTGCCAAATCGAATTAATCAATCCTCCAGAAGAACGCTCGCGCGAACTCGATTCAGAACACATCCGCAACGCCGACATTCTATTTTGCACCCTGCCGCCAACCAACCATGCCATGATGCGGAATTTGAAATGGATTCAAATCGCCTCCGTTGGTTACACGCAATTGTTCGGACTCGATCTACCCGCGCGCGGCGTTCGCGCCACGAATGCTCGCGGCTGTTTCGATGTGCCGATTGCAGAGTGGAACATCGCGATGATGGTGAACCTCGTCCGCGACTTTCGGCAAATGATTCGCAATCAAGACGCAGCCGTGTGGGATCGTTCCGCGACTTTCCAACGCGAATTGCGCGGCGCAACCGTCGGAATCTGGGGTTACGGCGGCATCGGACGTGAAACCGCGCGACTCGCGCACCAGATGGGTTTACGCGTGCATGTGCTGGCGCGAAATGACGTTGAACCAATTCGCAATACTTACACCGTGCCCGGCACCGGAGATTCAGAAGGCGCGTTACCTGACCGCGTTTTCAAATCAGGCGAAGAGTTGGAATTCTTGCGCGACTTGGATTTTCTAATCCTTGCGCTGCCACTCACCAAAGCCACTGAAGGTTTAATTGGCGAACGAGAATTGAAAGCGCTGCCGCGTCACGCGTTTGTTCTAAATCCCGCGCGCGGGCCAATTATCCAACAAGAAGCATTGCTTCGCGCATTGCGGGAAAAATGGATTGCCGGAGCCGCGCTTGACACGCATTACCAATATCCAATGCCACCGGATCATCCGCTCTGGAAATTTTCCAACGTCATCTTCACGCCACACATTTCCGGTTCCAGCTTGAGCCCGAATTTCAAACAACGCCTTTGGGATATATTTTTGACCAACGTGGAACGTTTCGCGCACGGCGAACCATTGCTCAACGAACTCACCGCAGCGCAACTTAATGGTGCCTGACCTAAATTATTTTGCGGTGTAGCCACCATCAACCGCTAGATTCGCCGCAGTGACGTAGCGGGAAGCGTCGCTCAACAAAAAAACAATCGCGCCGCCCAAATCATTTTCATCGGCCATGCGACCGAGCATCGTGTGTTTGTTGTAATTACTCAGGAACGGCTCTGGCTGGTTGTTGAAAAATCCGCCGGGCGAAACGCAGTTCACACGCACATTGTTTTTGCCGTAAACGCTCGCGAAATAGCGGCTCAAATTAATCATGCCCGCTTTGTGAAAAAAATAATCCGGCGGCGGCACGCCCATGTCGGTGCCGTCATAAAGTTCCGGGCTTGGCCCAACCATTCCCTGCATCGAACCGACGTTCACGATGCTCCCGGATTTTTGTTTGCACATGATTTCACCAAACGCGCGCGTCATCAGAAAAACGCCGGTGGCGTTTACGCGAATCGATTGCTCCCATGTTGCCAAAGTGTCATCCAGACTTTTCATCGTTCGCGTGACGGAGTTGTTGACGAGACCATCGACGCGGCCAAATTTTTTCATGACGCGGTCGCGCAAATCCAAAATGGATTTTTCATCGCCTTGATCGAAGGTTTCGCAGGAAATAGCAAATCCTTCTCCACGCTTCTTGTCCGCGATTTCTTTTAACTTTTCCAAATTACGCGAGGCGATGACGAGTTGTGCTCCGGCTTCGGCGAGCGCGTAAGTCAATTGTCTGCCGTAAAGTCCCGCGCCGCCGGTCAGAACGATGACTTTATTTTTTAGGCTGAATTGATCGAGAATGTTCATATATTCTTCGGTAACAGCCGACGTGAGGAGGCTCTAATCCTTCCGGTTTCGCGTTCCGATTTGAAATGAGCCTCGTTACCTCGGCTGCTACAATTATTGATAAACCGTTTTGCTTTTCATCGCCTGAGCTTCGTTTTGAAATGCGGCCATTCGGTCTTTGCAATATTGACCAATGCCAATCACATCTGCGCCGAGGTTGAATGCTTTGAAACCTTCTTCTTCTAGAACTGCGCGCGATGCAATCATTCCGGGCGCCATCATAAATTTTCCATTCGCCTTTGCTGCGGCAGCCACACGTTTACGCGCAGCAACAACTTGAGGATCGTTAATTTGTCCGGGCTTGCCGATGAGGTGACTGAAATCGCCCGGGCCAAACAGTAAAATGTCGAAACCCGGCACCGCCGCGATTTTTTCTACATTCTCCAACGCTTCCGGCGATTCGATTTGAAAAATGAGAACGCGCTCCGTGTTGCTGTGTTGAATGTAGTCCGTGAGCGGAATCTGGCAGTAAATTCCATCGACATTTCCGCCGTCCATGGCGCGACGGCCCAGCGGTTGAAAGCGTGTCATCTCGACGATGCGCTGCGCTTCTTCGGCGGTGGTGACATGCGGAACCATGATCGCAGTCGCATCGGCCTCAAACGGTTTTACGTAATCGCTGTAACTGCCTTTTTCGATGCGAACGATCGTGTCCATGTCGTAAAGTTTCGCAGCGCGAATTTGGTTTTCCAAATTGAACCAATCGTTGCCGACGTGTTCGTTGCAAATCCAGACGGCAGAAAATCCGGCGAGTCCGGCCAATTCGATAATGCGCGGATCGGCCAGATTAAGTTTGAAGCTTGTGGCGGATTGGCCAGCGCGCATTTCGCGGAGCAGTCGGCTAGTACGTAATTTCATTTTTAAAAATTGCGATCAGTTTAGTTTTTTAAGCCGGAATAAATTTCTTCGAGTAACACCGTGCGACCATTTTGTTCACGGCTGCGAATGCCTGCAATTATTATCGTCATCAGCTCGACAGTTTCTTCAAACGCGACGGCGGATTTTTTTGTATTCAGGAATTCAAGGAATGCAACGAGTTGATCGCGGAATGCGGTGTAAGTGTCGCGCAACGTCAGAGCGAGTTGCCCGTTCGTGCCGTAAATGTGAACGTTGCCGAAGCTGCCGTAGGCGTCGTGAATGGCGGCAATCGTCACTTGCATACCAGTGCGATGCGTCAGATGAACGATGTCAGAACCATTCTGGTGATTCGTCTGCGCGCTGACAAAACCCGGACCGATTTGCGGATAAACGGCTTCGAGGGCGTGAATGCCATAACGCTCCCAACTCTTGCAGGTGAAACTTGT
>JBDSLX010000187.1:0-10840 GCA_039916145.1 Verrucomicrobiota bacterium
GGCATCGAGATCTTCACGAATTGACAAGCGCCGTTATGTTGCCAATGCTTCGCTTGTGAAAACATTTGCCCTCACGCTCGCTTTGATTTGTATGAACACCCTGGTTGCTTCTGCTGATTCGATTCACCCGGTCAAGGTGAAGGACATTAACGGCAAGGAAATTTCTTTGGCGGATTACAAAGGCAAAGTGCTCCTTGTGGTCAACGTCGCGTCCAAGTGCGGCTTAACTCCGCAATACAAAGCGCTTGAATTGGTCCAACAAAAATATAAGGGCAAAGGCTTCACGGTGCTCGGCTTTCCGTGTAATCAATTTGGAGGACAAGAGCCTGGAACGAACGAAGAAATCAAAGAATTCTGTTCCGCTAAATACAACGTCACTTTCCCGCTCTTTGACAAAGTGGACGTGAATGGTTCCAAACGGCACCCGCTTTACACCGCACTGGCGGGCAAAGAGTCGCCCTATCCCGGAGACATCAAGTGGAATTTCGGCAAGTTTTTGATCGGGCGCGACGGCAACATCATCAAACGCTTCGAACCAAAAACTGCGCCCGATGCTCCAGAAGTGCTGCAAGCCATTGAAGCCGCTCTCGAAGCCAAGTAATTGCGTCAGGAGTTATCCCCATCGAGTAACCGGCCCAAACCACCGAGGACGGAACCTTCTTCACGTCCGCCCTTAAGCCCACCCGGCGCTGCGGCGACGATGCGTCCAGCCAGCCGACTCAGCGGCAAAGATTGCAGCCAGATCCGGCCCGGTCCACGCAACGTTGCGAAGAACAATCCTTCACCACCGAACAATGCAGTCTTCACCTTTCCCACAAATTGAATGTCGTAATTCACACTCGGCTGGAACGCCACGATGCAACCGGTATCGACGCGAATTGTTTCGCCCGCCGCGAGATCGCGCTGCAATAAAGTTCCGCCCGCGTGAATGAAAGTCATCCCGTCGCCTTGGAGCCGTTGCAAAATAAAACCTTCGCCCCCGAACAGTCCCGCCCCAAACCGTTTCGTGAATGCGATGCCGAGGCTCACACCTTTGGCTGCGCACAAGAATGAATCTTTTTGCGCGAGTAACTCACCGCCAATTTCAGACAGGCGAACCGGGATAATTTTGCCGGGGTAGGGTGCCCCAAAGGCGACATGTCTCTTGCCCGCGCCGCGATTTTGAAAAACAGTCATGAACATCGATTCGCCCATAATCAAACGTTTGCCGGCTCCCATCAAAGCACCCATAAATCCGCTGTTCTGTTGTGAGCCGTCACCAAAGATGGTTTCCATTTCGATGCCCTCTTCCATGTACATCATGCCGCCTGCTTCGGCGACTGCTGCTTCCATTGGGTCCAATTCGACTTCGACGAACTGCATGTCATCACCGTGAATTTTGTAATCAACTTCGTGCATCGCATTCATAATAATTTTCCAGCGTTCGTAATTTGGAGATGCCCGACCCGCAACACAAATTATTTCACGAAAGCGAACGAAAAAACCCCTCGGCTTTCTTATCTTGAGAGAGGGTTAGCCGAGAAAAATTTTGCAATCTAGAATATGGAATCGACCAAAGATTTCGTTCTTTCGTATGGTCGAGAAAAATAATTGATGACGTTTAGCGCAACGGCCATAGTTTGGTCGCGTGACATTTCTCCCAATCGTTGAACGCGAATTGCGCGTGGCGTCACGGCGCAAGAGCACTTATCTCACGCGACCTCTGGCTGTACTGGTCGGGCTGATTGTCACAGGTATTTTTCTCTCGATGGAATCCCGCATGGGATCGATGTTCAATTTGGGTTGGTATCTCTTTATGGCCCTGGCGTGGCTGAGTTTTATTTTCGTTTGTTTCGCGGGAATGATTCTGACTTCGGACGCCATCAGCCAGGAACGTCGCGAAGGAACCCTGGGACTGCTTTTCCTGACCGACTTGCGCGGCTACGACATCATTCTTGGGAAATTGATGGCGAATTCCGTGCAGTCTTTTTATGGATTGCTCGCAATGTTTCCTGTGCTCGCGTTACCTTTACTCATGGGCGGCGTCACGGGAGCAGAGTTCTGGCGGATGATGCTCGTGTTGATCAATGGACTTTTTTTCTCGCTTGCACTGGGAATTTTCGTTTCCTCCGTCAGCCGCGATTCCCAAAAAGCATTGCACGCGACCTTTTTTCTTTCGGCCATTTTCATTATGGGCGCTCCTTTTTTAGATCCATTTTTTACGTGGAAGAGCACCACGTTGTTTCTATTTAGTTGCGCCAGTCCCGGAACGGTTTTTCTCCAAACGATCAAAAAAAACTACCAGATGTTCTGGCTCGCGCTCGCGATTTCCAACGGCGTCGGCTGGATTTTTCTCGCGCTCGCCAGTTATTTGACCCCGCGACTCTGGCAGGAGAAAGTTTCTGAGACGCGTAACGAATCGAGATGGCAGAGATGGCGCTTCGGCTCTCCTGAAGCCCGCCCAAAACTGCGTGCGCAACTCGTCGACAAAAATCCTGTCTATTGGCTGATCTCGCGACAGGATGGGCACGGATTTATTTCGCGTTTAATCTTGTACGGTTTTCCCGTCATCATTTTTCTCGAGTTTGTACGACGCCCTGGCGCTAACAGTTTTTTCGTGTTGAGCCATTGGTTTCTTTTCTTCGTGATTCTGGGATTCGATATTTGGATGGCGTCGCAAGCGAGTCGTTTTTTTGTGGAAAGTTGTCGCACGGGAAGTCTGGAACTTTTGCTCTGTTCGCCTTTGACCCTTCGGCAAATTGTTGAGGGACAATGGTGGGCTTTGCGCCGGATGTTTCTTTTTCCGGCGTTCTTGGTTCTTATAATGCATTTGTTGTGCGGTATCATTGAATGGGGCTTTTATGCGAATATGAATCTAGGCGCAGGTTTCAATTCGACTTATCACGTCGTCAGGTTGCTGTGTGGCATGGTTGGTTTCATCGCGGGACTAATCACGCTGGGTTGGGTTGGAATGTGGATGGGACTGACTACCAAGAGAACCAACATTGCGGTTCTGAAGACGTTCGTCTTCGTCGTGATCATCCCGTCGTTTGTCCTGACAGTTTTACAAATCTTTGTTTCGTTTCGCATCGCGCGTCTCGGTTCATTCTCATTGGTGTTCAGCACGATTTTCACAGCGCTACTTTCGCTCGGCGTAAACATCGCATTCATCGTTTGGGCCAGACGCAAACTTTATTCTGAACTGCGGGACATCGCCGCATCCGGCGGATATGTTTTCAAAGTTGCCCAACCACATTTTGCATTTTTTAAGGAAGCAAAAAACACTCCTGTGATTGCCAATCCTGCTCCGCAATGACTTTTCTCCCCATTGTCGAACGGGAATTGCGGGTCGCTTCGCGGCGGCGCAGCACTTACCTCGGACGATTGGCTGGTGCTCTGGTCGCCCTGGCAGTGGGCGGATGGATAATGCTTATGATGAAGAACGAACCATCCGCAGAACTCGGCATGGTTTTATTCGTGGCACTTTCCGTCATGCTTTTCATTTACAGCCTCGCTGCCGGTGCGCGCATCACGGCCGATTGTTTGAGCGAGGAAAAAAGAGAGGGAACACTCGGCCTTTTATTTCTAACCGATCTCAAAGGCTTCGACATTGTTTCAGGAAAACTGGTCGCCAATTCGCTCAACACATTTTACGGACTGCTGGCTGCATTTCCGGTGCTGGCAATTGCGCTCTTAATGGGCGGAGTTACCGTCGCCGAATTTTGGAGAGTAACGTTGGTTGCCACAAATCTCTTATTTTTTTCGCTGGCAGTCGGAATGTTCGCTTCCGCAATTTGCCGGGACGAACGTAAAGCGATGGCACTGGGCTTTTTGATTTTGCTTTTCATTCTCGGCGCAACTCCGGCTGTCGAACTTGGTTTTCAGATCGCCCAAAATGGACGCGCGCCGAATACGGGCTGGCTCATGCCCAGTCCGGCTTACGCGTGCTTCGCCGCGTTTCGAGAACGTTTTGGTTTTAAGCCGCGTGATTTTTGGGTGCCGGTTTTGATGACTCATCTTTACGGATGGTTGTTTCTCGCGTTCGCCAGTTTCATCGTGCCGCGTTCCTGGCAAGACAAGGCGGCGCGAAGTCCGCTGGCGTTCCGCGGCATCTGGCGACGGCTATTTAAAACCAATACTAAAGCGGAAACTGCGCGGCGAACTCATCTGCTGGGAATCAATCCTTTTCTCTGGCTCGCCGCGCGTGATCCCTTAAAAGTCACATTTCTCTGGAGTGTGATTTTTGTCGTGACGGCATTTTGGATTTGGGGCTGGGCTAAATGGCCCAAAGAATGGTTAAGCATTCCGAATTACATCATGACAGCAGTTCTCCTGCACACGCTGCTGAAATTCTGGCTCGCTTCCGAAGCCTGCTATCGTTTTGTGGAGGATCGAAAAAACGGGGCCCTCGAATTATTGCTTTCCACTCCGATGAGCGTGACAGAAATTCTGCAAGGACAACGGTTGGCGCTTTATCGGCAATTTGCCGGGCCAGCTTTCTACATTCTCGCGGCCGATTTTCTTTTTCTGATGGTGGGACTCCATGACCATCAATTGAACAGAGGAGATGAATATTCCTTTTGGGGGATGTTATGGATCGTAGGAATGATTGTTTTCGTCATGGATTTATTTGCGCTGAGTTGGGTCAGCATGTGGGTTGGCTTGAGCAGCAAACAAGCAAATCGCGCCGCGAGTGGGGCGATCACCCGAATCCTCGTTCTTCCCTGGATGCTGTTTAGCTTTTCTATGACACTGTTTTTGACTGCTTCGTTGTTTGCCCGAATTCGTCCAGACGAACATTTCGTTTTGTTTTATTGGTTCGCGGTCTGCGTCGTAAACAATTTGATTTTTATGCACTGGGCAAAAAGAAATCTGCACGGACGCCTTCGCGAAATGGCGACGCAACGATTCACCGCAAAACCGAGGAGCTTCCGTTGGTTGAAATCGAAATCAGCACAGACGCCTTCTGAACTGCCGCCGGTGATCAATTAATTTAGCGGAGTCATTTGCGACTCAGGGTTTGTTCAAGCGAAAGTATCGGCTTCCAGTCTGAATTGGAGTCCTCACCAAAAACTGGTTGTTGGTGACCGCCGGAGAATTCGTGACGTTTGACCAATTAGTTGCTCCGAGGGTTGACAGAGTTTGAAGAGTGTAACCCGTTGCCGACGAAGGCCAGGAAAGGTCAACATTTGTTCCGCTACGGCTAATCAAGAGGGCTGGTGCTGGCAGCGCAATTGTGCTGCTCAAGCGAAAATACCAGCTTCCGGACCGAATTGGAGTCCTTACCAAAAACTGGTTGTTGGTGACCGCCGGAGAATTCGTGACATTTACCCAATTGTTTATTCCGAGGGCTGGTAAAGTTTGGAGATAGAAACCGGTTGCGGCCGAGGGCCACGAGAGATCAACGTTTGTTCCGCTGCGACTAATCGAAAGTGTTGGCAGCGAAACCGTGCTGATGACCGTCGCCGAATTGTTCGCATTATTTATATCAGCGCCGGACAAGAAAGCATTTCCGACATTCGTAATCACCCCAGCGGAAGAATTGGTCACCACGATGGTAATTGTAACCGCATTCGCGATGTTGAGCGTGCCAATGTTGCACGTAACGACTTGTCCCGACCGGGTGCAAGTGCCAGCGGTGGATGTGGCGGAAACGTAAGTGGAACTGGCTGGAAGCGTATTGGACACAATAACCCCCGCCGCCACCGAGGGCCCCGCATTCGTCACAACAAGTGTGTAAGTCAGAGCGTTTCCTGGAAATAACAGCGAGGGTGATCCACTGGCGGTAATTCGGAGATCGGTTGATCCGGTAACGTTTGCTGTTGTGGTGTCAGAATTATTTCCGGGTAAAGGATCAATCTCGAATGCTGTTACGGTGGCAGTATTGGTCAGCACGGTTCCGCCCGTTACGTTTAGAATGACGGTGATGATAGCGTCGGCGCCGTTGGTCATGGTCCCAGGATTATAGGTGATGCCGCTGGAAGAAATTGAATAGGTTCCGCGAGTGGTTGACGCAGAAACATAGGTCGTGCCTGCGGGAAAATTGTAATTCATCGCGACGGAAGTTGCCGACCACGACCCTTTATTCCTTACCGTGATGGTGTTGGTCAAATTGTTGCCGAGGGGAACGGGATTGGGGGCATTTGTAATGGTCACCGTCACATCGGCAATCCCCCTTACTGCCGAAACCGCAATAGCGGTGTTGTTGCTCATGTTTGGCTCCGATTCAATCGCTCTCACCGTTGCATAGTTAGTGACAGTGCCTGCATTGGTCGTCGTTCCGACGATCGTGATGGTAGCGCCGGTATTGTTGGTGAGGGTACCGATATTGCAGGTTACGAGTCCATTGGCCTGGGTGAGGCTGCCACGCGTCGTCGCGGACGATACATATTGAATGTTGCTCGGTAACTGATTGGTCATGGTAACGCCCGAAAAAGTATCCAGACTATTGTTATTCACTTTAATGGTGTAAGTCACGTTACTGCCCACAGTCACCGGATTGGGAGAAACAGTTTGGCTGAGCGACAAATCAGACGGCGAAGAAAATTTCGCGATGAAGCCGTCAGAATCCCCGGCTCCATAACCGGGTTGCACAACGCCAACCGTAATCGGAAAATTCGTCGAAGAGTCAGTTAGCCCCGCAATATAAAAATTTTGGTTTGTGCCCACGGCAATACAAATGGCCGCCTCATCACCGCTGCCGCCAAAATAACTGGAAAAAACCAGCGCTGCAGAACCAGAAACTGCAGGATTAAATTTCGCCACAAAGGCATCATTTGGCCCGCCTCCATAATTGGTTTGGGAAGCCCCGTCTGTGACCGGCAGGTTTTCCGAGCTGGTCTGGCCGGCAATATAAACATAACCATTGGCATCCACGGCAATGCCAAAAGCGCGTTCAACCAGCTCGCCGCCGAAAAATGTCGAGTAGAGAAGGCTCGTGCCTGCACTGTTGAGCTTGGTGACGAAAGCGTCGTACGTGAAAAATCCCCCCTCGCCGCTAATCACGGGTTGCATCGCGTTTAATATCGGAAAATTCGTGGAACTGGTTTGGCCCGTGAGATAAACATTTGCGCTCCCATCCACCGTGATTCCAAAGCCATATTCATCCTCGTTACCCCCTAAATAGGTTGAGAACAACAAGGTGTTTCCAGCCGAACCCACCTTCGCCACAAAAACATCGCTATAACCTCCCCCATAGCTGGGTTGAAATGGATTCACCGTCGGAAAATCGAGGTTGATACCGGGGTCTTCGTAAGTCACAATCTCTCCGGTCAAGTAAGCATTGCCACTCGAATCTAAAGCGATGCCCGTAGCCCGTTCGTCTGGCGAATTACCCAAGGCTGAAGCGTAAATCCACGAGCTTGCGCCTGAGAGGGACGGGTTGAATTTCGCCACGAAGGCGTCCAGATAATTCCCATTTTGGCCAGTCTGAAATTGGTTTTTGTTTGGAAATGAAACCTCCGAATCTGACTCTCCTGCAATGTAAGCATTTCCGCTCGCGTCCACTGCAATCGCATTGGCCCGTTCGTAAACCGACCCTCCAAAATAGGTTGAATAGAGCAGACTTGTCCCCGTGGAGTTGAGTTTCAAAACGAATGCGTCCGAAGCGCCACTTAAACCGATATCGGATGCATTCACCATTGGAAAGTTGGCGGATTCCGTCGAGCCGGTGACGTAAACATTGTTGGCACTGTCAAGGGCAATACCTAATCCTAAATCATCGCCGCTGCCTCCGACAAAAGTGGAAAAAATACGCGCCGTCCCAGTCGCATTCATCTTCGTCACAAACACGTCGTTCGAGCTGGACTTCGTTACATCATAGCTGCCGGCCACCGTGGGAAAATTCGCGGAAATCGTTTCACCCGTAACATAAACATTTCCACTGTTGTCCACTGCAATCGACTCGACCGCTTCCAGAAGATTTCCTCCAAGATACGTGGAATAGAGGAGAATGGGATCAATGATCAAGGGCAGTGTCGAATCGTAAGCCGCCAGTAAAAATCCAACTTCATGTTTATTTTTTAAGGTGTAATCGCAGGTAATTTCTTTGCGAACACCATCGCGATCTTGAAACGCGACAGGTTTTTTCCAACACACTTTCTTTTCACCCGCTGACAACACCAGGTCACCCGCAGTATTAATCTCAATCTTTTCCGCGCCTTTGAAACGAAGCTGAATAGAGTCTGGGGACGCAGCGGGATTGACGACAAAATCATATTCCAGTTGTTGCTGGTTGCCGTAATAAACCAGATCAATTCCCGGATAAACCTCATCGAATTTCACGCGACTGAATGATGCAATATTGGTTCGCCATTGTGCAGAACTTGCACCCAAAAAATAACTGGTTTGCTCTGGCAATTGATTCACGCCCGCGCCGGTCGAATCTTTCGCACCGATTAATTCCATGCCGAGAACAAATCCGCTGCGGTTCACCCGACTTTGCTGCGCTGGATCACGTCTGCCGTGATGTTTCTTCTCGTTTTTACCGGGGGTGTTTTGGAGGGAAATCACCGCTTCGGTCGGTTTCAAAAAAAGCGTGTAACCATAGCCGCGCGCAAAAAACTGCACCTCTGAATCCGTTTGGCCCATGTTCGCTTCAAAACTCATCGGCAACCTGGCAAATTTCTTTCCAGCCGTGATCTGGTTTTGAGCAGCAGCACCTTCTTGAGCGAATCCTGTCAGCCGAAAAGTGAAAACACAAAGGAAGACCGCGATACCCGTCACAATTTTTTCCAAACGGCTGCGGTTTATGCCTAAATTTTGGAACAGTTCAGAAAAAAAAGAGTTCATACAATAATTCTTGAATTGGTGATACGCTTGGAATACGACCCATAATGCAACTGTTTTATATAGCAAAGTCAGGCGTCTCCGACAACTTAAATGATGATGTTTTTATTGGTTATGGAAGCTGTTTGAGACGATAAAATCGCTGGTTCTGCGTTGCGCCGCCCCGGTCGGTCGCTTGTGTTACCCCTCCATTGCCCGCAATATTTGTGGCCGTCTGCCATGAATTGCTGAGGCCAGCGGAATATTCCAGCGCATAAGAATTTCCAGCCATCGACGTAAAGCTCACGACGACGTTCGTTCCCACCAATTGAATTCCCATGATGCGCAGCGCGGTCTGCGAGGTGTTGTCGGCTTCATTTGCGATCAAATATTGTTTCGCAATTCCACCCGAAGAAATAGCAAATGTCGCCTGACCATTCAACGTATCGGCATCGACGGCCGCGAGAATGGAAACGGTTTGCGGCACGTTCCAATTCGCCGGGGTAAACGTCAAGACGCCGCCGGCACTTACATCCAAATCGGCATCGCCGTTGATACGCGCAATTTTAACCACGACATTCGTGGTGGGTTGAATGGCCAGACTAACTGCGAAATTAGTCGTGCTCCCTTCACCCACCGTCAACCGATTCGTCGAAACCATCAGGCTCTGCACATAATTGTTGGACAAAAGTTGCACGCGATAAAATCGCTGCGGTTGCCCGGCGCCGCCAATATCGGTGACCGACAGTATTCCGCCAGTTCCCACCACGACATCGATTACAGGAACCCAAAGATTGGATCCCAGTTCATCGGTGCGTTCCACGCGGTAATAGCTGCCCGCGATGGTATCGAAGTTGATAATCACATCGTTGCTGATGAAAGCCAACGAGGTGATCCGCGGAAAGGCGATGCTGTCAAACTCACGAATGCGATAAAATCGACTTGGCTTGCCCGCACCGCCAAAATCAATGGCTTGAACGATTGCACCCGTGCCAGGAATATTGTCCGCCACTGTTCTCCACGCATTCGACGAAAAATTATCCACACATTCGACGCGATAGAATTTCGTTTTCTTCGTGCTGAAATTTATCAAAACATCATTCCCGCTCAATTGGATCGCGCTGATCTGAATTCGCGGAACGGCAACCAAACTCGCGCTTGTGATAGCAGTTCCGCAGGCACCCGTCGCTTCAACGCTGTAAATTCCTGTGCTCGCGCTGGAAACCGGAAGCGTAAGAATATTATTTGTTGCTCCTGAAATCGCGACGCCATCCTTTTTCCAAACATAAATAAATGGCCCGGTTCCGCTCGCGGTCACGGTAAAGTTGACCGTGTTCCCTATGAAGTTCGTGGTGCTTTGCAAAGGAGTAAGGCTTGTAACGGTGTTGACCGTGAGCGTGGCCGAGTTGGTGACACTGTTGCAATTACCGGAAACAATCACCGAATACGTTCCGGCATTGGTCGCCACAACGGAAAGCAAAGTGAGGGACGAATTGGTTTGATTGGCGATGACGCTGCCATCCTTGCGCCAGACAAAAGTGAACGGGCCGGTGCCGCTCGGTGTGGTTGCGAACGTGGCGTTGTCGCCCGGACATTCGATCAGACTGACCAGCGCAGTTGACGCCGTGTTGGTGTTGATCGTGAGCGTGGCCGAGTTGGTCACACTGTTGCAATTGCCGGAAACAATCACCGAATAAGTTCCGGCGTTGGTCGCCACAACGGAAAGCAAAGTGAGCGACGCATTGGTTTGATTGGCGATGACGCTGCCATCCTTGCGCCAGACAAAAGTAAATGGGCCGGTGCCGCTGGGCGTGGTTGCGAACGTGGCGTTGTCGCCCGGACATTCGATCAGACTGACCAGCGCAGTTGACGCCGTGTTGGTGTTGACCGTGAGCGTGGCCGAGTTGGTGACACTGTTGCAATTGCCGGAAACAATCACCGAATAAGTTCCGGCATTGGTCGCGACGACGGAAAGCAAAGTGAGCGACGCATTGGTTTGATTGGCGATGACGCTGCCATCCTTGCGCCAGACAAAAGTGAACGGGCCGGTGCCGCTCGGTGTGGTTGCGAACGTGGCGTTGTCACCGGGACATTC
>JBDSLX010000188.1:0-3344 GCA_039916145.1 Verrucomicrobiota bacterium
TTGATCGCCCAACCGCGATGGTTCGGTTGCGTGGCGCGGAGAAAATAGCTTTTGAAAAATGCCGTTGGTTCGAAAGCGGGGGCGCGGGCCTTCGGATGGATTTGCATGCGCAATCAAACCGCGTTTCTGATTCCGTTTTTGAACATCTGGGCGGCACGGGAATTCTACTCGCAGGCTACGGGCCGGGAACAAAAGACGTGAACAAGCACAATGAAATTTTTCGCAATGATATTCACGATGTCGGCGAGATTCTCTGGCACGCGGCGGGAATCAGTGTCTGGCAAAGCGGCGAAAATCGTATCGCCTACAATCTGGTTCACGACGTGAATTACACGGCAATCACGGTGAGTGGACGCATCAACTGGAACCGCGAAGGTCGCGGTGATGGTTGGAAAACGATTCGTTGGAATGAAATTGAATCACTTGGAAACGGCGCGCTCATTCCTGCGCCAAGAAAACCTCGTCCCACCTGGAAAACCCGCGAGCCCTTTCTGCACGGGCGCAACAACCTCGTCGAGCGCAACGAAATTCACGACGTGATGAAAAAACTTTGGGATGGCGACGCGATTTATATTTCCGGCACGGGACGGGGCAATCGCATTCGAGAAAATTACATTCACGACTGCATGTCGCTAAATATGGCGAAGGCATCCGCTGCGATGACGACCAAAACGAAACTATCATTGAGCGAAACGTCATAGTTAGAAATGGCGGCATGGGAACGGCGTTCACCAGCAAAGGAATCAATCACATCATTAACAACTTTGTGATCGACCCGACTGGTTTTTTTCAACATCGCGGCATCATTTCCCTCGAAGGCGTTCCCGTGGACGGTTCGATTATTCAGCGCAATATTCTGGTTGCGAGCAAACCGGGTCTGAAGCCGTTCTACATGAAAAATCTATTAATCAACATCGTAGGCACAAATCATCCAGCGTTCAGCGAAACCAAAACCGATCACAATCTTTACTGGCATACCAGCGATCCAATTTGGGCTGATAAACATCTGGCCGAGGCGCGCGCGCAAGGCGCGGAAAAGCACAGTCTCGTGGGCGATCCGCTGTTCCGCGATCCCGAGCACGGCGATTTCAGGTTCAAGTCACGCTCCGCTGCAATCAAACTGGGCATTGAGCCTATCGATTTGCGGACGGTGGGACTGCGAGACAAATAATCACGCGTCCTATGAGAGTAATTCATTGATTAGGGAAGCCGAAAGCTGCTTGTGTTTTTTTTCCGCTCCATTCACTTTTCCGCATGTCCTCCAAATGGTTTTCGATCGCCTTCTTTTTAACATTAATAATCGGCAGCGACTTACGAGCTGCGGAAACTGTTAAACGGCCTAACTTTATTTTCATTCTCGCTGATGACTTGGGATGGAGCGACCTCGGTTGTTACGGTCATTTTCAACTTAAAACTCCAAACATTGATCGACTCGCAAAAGAAGGAACGCTCTTCACGCAGTTTTATGTGAACGGCTCGGTTTGTTCTCCCAGCCGTTGCGCTTTCATGACCGGCCAATATCCAGCGCGGCATAAAATCCACGGCCATTACACCGAAAATCAACTGAACGCAGCGCGCGGTATGAATAACTGGCTCGATCCCAAAGTGCCGAACGTCGCGGCCCTGCTACAAAAATCCGGTTACGCCACAGCGCATTTTGGCAAATGGCATCTCGGCAGCGGAGAAGGCGCGCCGCCGCCCGCAGATTATGGCTTCGATGAAACCCGCACGGTCAATGCTAACGGCCCGAATTGGGATGAACCCGACCTGACTTTTCGCGCGAAATCTTCCGCTGCGATTGTTGATGAAACAATTCGTTTCGCCATCGCGCATACGAACAAACCGTTTTATGTGAATGCGTGGATGTTGATTCCTCACGCCACGTTGAATCCTACAGAAGAACAAATGGAGCCTTACGAAGATTTGCAACCGGGACGTGAAAAAGGGCTTCCATTCAAAAGCGCGGCGCAGATCTATTACAGCTCGGTAACCGACATGGACAAACAGATCGGCCGTCTTCTCAGGGCGCTCGATGAACTTGGACTTGCTGAAAACACGGTGATTCTTTTTTCGAGCGACAATGGCCCGGAAGATATTCACGTCAGCAATGCCGGACACAGCGGCATCGGCAGCGCGGGACCGTTTCGCGGACGCAAGCGAAGTCTTTACGAAGGCGGCATTCGCGTGCCAGGAATCGTTCGTTGGCCGGGCAATATTCCTGCTGGCAAAATCGATGACAAATCTGTCGTGGCAGGCGTCGATTGGCTGCCGACCGTTTGCAAACTTGCCGGAATCAAAGTCCCAGCCAGCCATAAATTAGACGGTGAAGACGTGACCGACATTTTTTTCGGGAAGTCACGCGCGCGAGTCGCGCCACTTTTTTGGGAATGGCGTTTCAAAATCTTTGGCGAACCTTTTCATCACAGTCCAATGCTCGCCGTGCGGGAAGGCGACTGGAAATTGTTGCTGAATCCTGATCGCAGCCGAGTGGAACTTTACGAAATCAAAAAAGACCCGACTCAATTGAACAATGTGTCCGAGCATCAGCCCGAAGTCGTCGCACGCTTGAGCGAAAAGGTTTTGGCATGGCAAAAGGAACTTCCTGCCGGACACATCGATCCCGGCGCAGGCCAGATGTATTTTCCGTGGCCGACCAAACAAAAATAGCCACGCCGCCTAAAAGAAAATAACTGCGCGATAATTTGCCCAAATGTTTGTGAAGCCGAAATCACGTCTAATTTTTCCGCGACTTGTTTTATTCATCGCTTTCGTATTCGCCTTCGCGCTCACTTTGCAAGCGGCAGAAATTTTCACATTGGATGTTTGTCAGCCAACCCCAGCGCATCCGCGGCATGATCACCAATTGATTTTTCCACTGAAAGACGGTCGGCTCATGCTGGTTTGGTCGGAGTATTATTTCGCCACTAATTCAAATTTGAAGGCGGGCGCGCTCACCGATGACATGCCGTGTCGCATCTCAGCGAAAACCTCAAAGGATCACGGGCGTTCCTGGAGCGAGCCATTTGTTTTTCAGGAAAATACCGGGAAGCTCAACGTCAAACATCCCAACTTGTTGCGTCTGCCTTCCGGAGAGGTTCTCTTTTTCTACACGGAATGGAATTCGCGGAGCAATCGCGTCGTGTTGTTTCGTCGTTCCTCGGACGATTGCAAAACATGGAATTCTCCTCAGCGCATTTCTCCGCCCGACGGTATTTCAAACATCAACAACGATCACATTCTCCGACTGCGCTCGGGACGAATTGTGCTGCCGACATTTTATAGCAAATCCGTCTGGGACAAGGGCGATCATTGGCAGGCATTTTGTTTTTATTCTGATGACGAAG
>JBDSLX010000189.1:0-9485 GCA_039916145.1 Verrucomicrobiota bacterium
ACGGAAAAAATTACGTAAAACAATTCGCACGTTTGGCCTCAAAAGGGGGTTGATATAACACGGTAGAAATTCTGTGCCGCAGTGGCATTGGTGTCCGTGAGGGTGACAGTGACCACACCGTTGGTCACGATGAGCGCGCTGGACACGGGCACCCATGCGAGCGCGTCGAGTTCAGCCGCGCGCCAGAGTGAATAAGTCAGATTCGTCGTGCGCTGAACCGCGATGCTGAATTGCAAATTTGTTTTTGAAAATTTGGTAATTACGGTGGTTGGAATTCCATCCTGATATTCACTGAACTTCAACAGCAAGTTGTAATAGTTCCCCTGCTCCGTCGCAGTTAATGCGCGGCTCAGGAGATTCGTGGATTCATAAGGATCGTTCAGCAAATTAAAAAATTCTTCGTGACCGTCGTGGAACTGAATGAGTTTGAATTCCGCATTGCGTAGCGTGCGTCCATCAGAGGCGACTGGCGCATTGGTATCGAACTTTTCCGAATAGGAATAGCGCGTCACGGCGGATGTGCTTTGCAGCATCGGCAATAAACTTCGCGAATCAATCGAGATGTTCGTCGGCACAGTCGCAGCGACGTTGATGGTGGCGAGTTCCAAAATAGTGGCGAACACATCGACAGCGTGAACAGGTGTGTCGTTGGTGCGACCGGGATTCACCACGGACGGACTTCGGATTATGAACGGCACGTGAATGCCGCCTTCATAAAGCGTGTCCTTGCCGCGAGTGCTGAGATACGGCGGTTGAATCACGTTGCCCATCGTGCCGTTGTCACCCATGAAAATAATATGGGTGTTGGTGAGATTCACGGCGGCGAGCAAACGCCCCATTTCGGTATCCATCGCCTCGGTCATCGCTGCGAAATAATTTTTTGGATTGGCGTTGATGTCGGCCTGGGTGCCGGAAAGAGAAGTGTAATGCGGGCAAAGACTGATCGGCGGTTTGTGCAACGGCGTGTGCGGCGCGTTGAAAGCAATCCAGGCAAACCACGCGTTCGTGCCGCGTCCTTGAATCCATGCGACCGCATCGTTCACCAAATCAGTCGTCGCGTAATTCGTATAATTCGCCGTCGAAACGCCGTTCACCGTTTTCGTCCAGTTCGTGTAATTGGCAATCGCTCCCTGCAACGAGCCTGCGAAATTAGTCCAGCCTCCAATCGTGCTCGGAGAATTCGGTCCATTCGCCAAATGCCATTTTCCAAACTGGGCGAGCGAAAATCCCAAACCGCTGTTCGCTGCGAACGCTTCCGGCAAAGTAAATTCTAAAGCGCCCAACGTTGCAGTCGTGCCCATTCCCACATCACCGACACCGGTGCGAAATCCATGCCGCCCAGTGATAAGACAAGCGCGCGTGGGCGAACAAACTGGATTCGCGTAAGCGTTCCGAAACAACACACCATTCTGCGCGAGCGAAACAATATTCGGCGTGGGAGGGAGCGTCGCTGACGCGTTGGTGTTGTAAAGCGAACTGCTGTCCGCGCCGTAATCATCTGCAATGATCAGTAAAATATTTTTCTGAGCGGCTGATGCGGTGAAAACAAATCCAAGGAAAAGGAGAAAAAATAATTTCAGGTAGTTCATCGCGTGAGTGGGTTTGCGGCAATTTGTGAAACTCGATTTGTTTGCTGATAATATTTTTCATCCGTGAGTGTTTTCAAAAATGCGACGAGCGCCTTTTTGTCTGAATCGCTCAGTGGCACGCCTCCGTCGGGATGTTTCGCAAGATTCGGGTCGAGCGTCTGACTTCGTTTTATGCCGCTGCTGTAATGCTCGACTACTTCCTCCAGCGATTTAACACGACCATCGTGCATGTAAGGCGCAGTCACTTCCACATTGCGCAGCGAAGGAACAGCGAACTTTCCTTTGTCGCCCTCTTTTTTTGTCGCATCAAAACGTCCGAGATCGCTGAACTTCAAATCGAGTCCGTTGTTCGCAAAAGATTGGCTCTGAAAAAGCGGCCCGCCGTGACAGTGAAAACAATCCGCGCCAAATTGTTCGCGGCGCGGATCGTATTCGGTGTGAAACAATTCAAAACCGCGTTGTTCTTCTTCGGAAAATTTCGCTGCACCATTCAACACGCGATCAAATTTCGAATCGTGCGAAACCTGCGTCAGGAGAAATTGTTCCATTGCGCGAGCGATGCGGTCGGCGGTGATTTCGCGCGTGCCGAATGCCTGTGCAAAAAGGTTAGGATATTCTTTTTTCTTTGAAAGTTTTGCCACGACATTCGTCAATGACTCGTGCATCTCGATTGGGTTTTGAATCGGTTGAAGAACCTGTTCGCGCAACGAAGCGGCGCGGCCATCCCAAAAGAAAGAAGATTTCCAGGCGAGATTGAAAAATGGCATGGCGTTGCGCGTTCCAGCAATTCCTTCCACGCCGATGCTTACCCGTTTGTTTTCTGCAAAACCTTTGCTCGAATCGTGACACGAGGCGCACGCCTGCGCGTTATTGATCGAGAGTTGCGAATCTGAAAAAAGTCGTCGTCCAAGCTCTACGCCTTCTTCGGTGAGTGGATTATCCATCGGCAATGCTGGTTGAGGAAATGCAGCCGACATCGTGAAACGAAACGGCGTCGCGCCCGGTGCGATTTCAATTTTGTTCGTGCTGGCTGGAGTGGTCGTTGCGAGCGCTACGACTTCTTGAGCGTTCTGCGCTGTGAAAGCGTTCTCAATATTCTTACGCAATTGACCAACGAGCGCGTCGTTCGTGCGCGAATGAGTCGTGGCAGTTTCGTCATCAATTTTAATATGGGTTGATGCGGAAAAGATTTGATCAACGTTCAACGCGAGATTGAGTTTTTGATTTGAGGAAGAATTCAGTATGACTGGCAATTCAACGGTCACCAATTGTTCATCCGTTGCGATGTGATAAGAATAGCCGCTTTGTTTTCCATCGCTCGTCAGCCAATTGCCTTCCAACGCGAGAAAAACGTAGCCGCCTTTCCAATTCCAATGCAGTCCATTGATATTCGGATTCAGGGGATGAGCGGCGGAATATTGCGCAGGGGCACCGTGATTTATTTCCGAAGATAAACCGACGCAAAACTTCACGCGATCATAGTTCGCTGAAGGGACATCGTTGATCTCAAAACTTGTGTGTCCTTCACGCGCGCTGATGAACGCAAAGTTTGTTGAGGTAAACCAATTTCCATCGGCGCGTCGCAGAGCGATGTTCGATAGAAGAAAATCAAGCCGAGTCACTGAAATACTCTGATCGGCTTTTGTAACGTTAGTAATCGCATCAAATGCGAGCGACTTGTCAAACCAACGTGGATCAATCGCCATCTTCAGCGGGGCGGCTTCAGAGCGAAACAAGTTTGTCGCAACGAGAAGCAAAACTAACGCGCATCGTTGCAAAATTTTGCAGCGGGCCGAAGTGACACACAGTTTTACACTTCGGCCCGCCGTTGTCTCACACGAGACAAATTCTTTTGTGGTCAGTTCCATTTGTGAATTCAACGCAACATCTTATCGCTATTTGACTGGGTCGTGATTCGCCAGTCCGGTTCGGTTGGCGCGGTAAAATTCAATGTCACCAGTTCGATTGGTTGTCGCTTGCGCGATAATTCCCACTGCAACAATATTACTGGCCTTCGTGTTCCAACCGTTCGCCAAATTCGTTTTTGATTCGACGCTATAAGTTCCGCCTTCCACCGAACTCCAGACCAACGTCACCGTGCTGTTGCTCGAATTCAAAATGGGCCCGTTCAGTTGCAACGTCGCATTCGTCCCGCCGACGAAATTTGTCGTAACGCTTTCGGCCAAAGTCGAGACGGTGTTTCCGGTCGGACTGCCGTAAAATGCGCGACCAATGTTGTAAGGAAATGCAGGCGCGCCATTCGACGAAATAGTGACGAAGTAAGCGTAAATGCCATTGGGATATTCCGGCGTGTAACAGAAACGACCGTTGTATTCATCGAGATCAAAATCAACACCTTGCTGATACCGCTGGCTCGTGAAGGAGTTCGTCAAATCACCGAGGTAAGCATTGTCTTCGAGATAACGTCCGAACGGATAAGTCGCCGAAACTGTCGGCCCGCTGATGGGCGTCCCAGCGTAGAGTCGTTGCGCCCATGCCGGAATGGTTGAGCGAACCGCCCCATTTGTGGAAAGATTGTCCGTTCCGTTTTGACCATTGCGCGAGACGTATCCGGAAATTATTCGTCGCACGAAACTGTTTGTGTTCGTCGCATTGGCATAACCATACGGCCCATAAACCGGATGGCCATCGCGCACCCAACCGACAATGGGCGAGTGTTTCAAATTCGTATTCGCGATGTTCTCGCTGTAAGTCTTCGTCGCGTTGTTGAAAAGAATGTTGTCACCGAGCAAATAACGAAGCGCAATCGGGTTGGCGTGATAATGATACGTGCCGGAATTTTCCTGATGCGCGAGAGCCGGATCGAACGTGACGCTTTCGTTCACGTAAGCATCGCGATTCCAATAACCGCTGCCATTCCCTTCCGAGGTGCCGTTCCAATAAAAGGCATCGCGGTTGTCGAACATCGCCACGCCATCAACGAAATATCCAATCGCGCCGAGCCCGGTCAGCGTTTTCGTCCCCGGCACAGTTGGACTTTTTGGAATCCGATAAAATGCTTTCTTATTCACCGGCACATTCGGAAACAACATGGTCTTCCCCGCGTTAAGATACCACGGCCCCATGACTTGACTGCCGAGTCCGGTCGAGCGGATGTAAACCCAACTGGTCGAAGAATAAATTTCCTGCACGCCACAATAGGCTGGCAAACTTTGACTCAACGAATTGCGGCTCCAGGTGGAAACAGCGTTGCTGGAATTTAAGTCGGCAGTCGTTGCATAAATCCGCGCATATTTTCCCGAGTATGTCGTAAGCCATGAATCAATTCGTGAATCTGCTGACAAATTATTTTTGGTCACGAGGGCGAAAAGCAATCCAACGAAAAAAATTGGCCGAGAGAATCGTGGTTTAATTTTCATGGCTTAAGATTAAAGAAACCAACCTTAAGGAAACATGAAGCCGATAATTTATCACTCCTTCGTGAGAAGCCTCTGAAGAAAACGGCTACGTCGTGTCATTCGTTGAAAGCGGCAGCTCGAAAATAAATTCAGCACCTGAACTATTTTCGCTTTTCGCAACGATGGTTCCTCCGTGTGCTTCAACAATGACTTTGCAGATCGCCAAACCAAGACCGCTGTTGCCCTTTGTGCGCGAACGGGACTGATCTACACGATAGAAGCGAGCGAACAATTGCGGCAGTGCTTCCGCAGGAATTCCAATTCCGTTGTCGGCAACTCGAACAATGGCGCGGCTGCCGTTTTGTTTAACGGACAAGCAAACTTCGACGCCATCTTTATTGTGCTGAATAGCGTTGGTCAGAAGATTTATGAAAACCTGGCCAAGCTTCAGCGCGTCGGCATTTATTTTCACAGACTCGATGGAATGATTCAGCGTGACGTTTTTCTGCTTTGCGAGCGGTTCGACAAATTCCATTGCTTCACGAGCAATGCGACCCAAGTCACATTCTTCACGCATCAATTCGAAATCGCCAGAGTCAACCCGCGCTAATTCGAGAAGTGAATTCACCAGCACTCGCATCCGTTCCGCAGCGCGTTCGCACGTTTCCAAAGTCTGCCGATAATCTTCGCCGCTGCGTTCGCGTGACAGCGCCAATTGAATCTGCGTCAGAATCACAGAAATCGGCGTGCGCAATTCGTGCGAGGCATCAGCGGTGAACCGCACTTGTTGCTCAAACGATTTTTCGAGTCGCTCAAAAGTCTGATTTAATACGCCCGCCAATTGGCCAAGTTCGCTTTCGGCCTCCGATACATTGATACGACGCGAAAGATCGCCACCCGAAATTTTTCCCGCAGCGCTGCTGATTTCCGCAATGGGACGAATCGCGCGGCCAGCCAACCACCAACCGCCCGCCAAACCAATCACCACTACAAAAACTCCGGCTCCAGTTAACTCAAAACCGATCCGGCGCAGTTCTGTTTTAATCTTCGCGGTCGAAGCACCAATGAGAACGGTGTGTCCACCCGGAGTTTGATGAATCAATTCCCGAAATTCGCCTCGTGTGCGTAGCGGGGAATTCCGCCGGTTAAATTCTCCGTCGATTGGAAAAGGAATTTGCGCAGGTGCGTTGGTTGACCGCGCGATGATTTCGCGTTCTGGCGACCACCAAACGTAATAAAATCCGGCACTTTCAATCCGAGCAAAAATTAAATCATCGTTCGCTTGAGGTCGTTCACGCGGCGGCGGTTCTCCAAAACCCGGAGGACCAAAATCATTTGGCGGAGGGCCTCCTTGTTCGCGGTCTTCAGGTCTTCCGCGAAATTCTTCACCGGGTCTTTGCGAACCACGTCGGCCAAGCGGAGCAAGCTTTGGCAAAAGGGGTGGCGCAAAGGCATGAAGTTGCGAATCAATTTCCCGAAACCGGGCGCGAGACTCAAAAATATAAAATCCGATGGTGAGAGCTGTTACCAGACACACGAGCAGCAACCCGTGCCACGCTTGAATTCTCCATCGAATGGATTTTGAAAACATAGCAATCCTTACTCGATGACGTAGCCGTGACCGCGGCGGGTTTGCACAAAATCTTTGCCAAGCTTTTTGCGAATATTGCAAACGTGAACATCCAACAAATTCGAGAGAGAATCGTCCTCTTCGGAAAACAGGTGATTGTAGAGATCGGTTCGACTCACGACTTTGCCGCGTTGCAGCGCGAGAAATTCAATCAACGCATATTCGCGCGCCGTCATTTCAGTCGGAACTTTGTCGAGTGAAACGGTGCGCGCATTCGTGTCGATGGAAATATTGTCGATTTTCAAAACTGGATTTGCCGTTCCGGTGGAGCGGCGAATCAACGCGCGAACACGAGAGAGAAGTTCAGGAAGATTGAAAGGTTTTACAAGATAGTCGTCCGCGCCGAGATCCAGTCCACGCACCCGATCACGAACCGCATCGCGCGCCGTCAGCATCAACACCGGCGTTTTTTTCTTTTTACGAAGGCGATTCAGAATTTCCCACCCATCCATTTCCGGCAGCATCACATCGAGGACAATCGCGTCGTAATCCCAGGTTTCCGCCTTGTAAATTCCATCTTTACCGTCGGAGGCGGAGTCCACAGCATAACCATCTTCGCGCAATGCCTGTTCAAGACCTCGCCGCAAATCATCTTCATCTTCAACAACCAGGAGACGCATAAAAGCTGGTGCGAACGATACCACTGAGCCGACGTTCATAGCAGCCATTATCTCTGGGACAACCTTAAGTTTTGATGAAGCAGTGGAGCGCGGAATTCATTCCGCTTCAACGTGCTTTACCCTTTGGTGTTCGATGCCTGTGAATTGTTATCAGGTCGAAGCGAAATAAATTCCGCGCTCCCAGTCACGATTACGATCTCAATCACGGGTCTGCCTCAAAAAAAAGCGATCCGGAAGATCCGAATCGCTTTATGAAATGTTTTTGATTTGCGGCGGTCACAGACGCGCCGCTACAGAAATTACGTCAAAACAATTTTATCGCCTTCTTTGAGAGTGACGATGGCTTTCTTCCAACTCGGTGTTCTGCCAGCAGCAGCGGTGCGTTTGCGACGCGCTTTGCCGCGAACACTCATCGTGTTCACTTTGGTCACTTTAACTTTAAAAAGTTCCTGCACGGCCTGACGAATTTGAATCTTGTTCGCGCGCGGGTCGGCCACCACGGTGTATTGATTCAGCTTATCGGATTGGCGCGTTCCTTTTTCCGTGACGCGAACGGTTTTGATGATTTCGAAAGTATTCATGAAATTATAATTTGGCTAAACGTTCTTCGACTTTCTCAAACGCGCCTTTGGTGAAAACCAATTTGTCGCTGCGCAATACTTGATAAGTGTTCAAGTCTTCGCCGGTCGTTACTTCGACGTAAGAAACATTTTTGGAAGAGCGAATGAGATTTGCGTCGGTGCTTTCTGCAACGATGAGTGTCGTTCCATCAATTTCCAATGCGCTCAATGCGCTGAGAAAATCTTTGGTCTTCGCTGCGGCCAATTTGAAATCAGAAACGATGGTGACATCACCCATCTTGAGGCGTTCGCCGAGTGCTTTGCGCAATGCGAGTTTCTTCGTCGAGCCGTTGACCTTCTTGCTGAAATCGCGCGGCTTCGGACCGAACACCACACCACCCCCACGCCACAACGGAGAACGAAATGAACCAGCGCGAGCGCGACCGGTGCCTTTTTGTTTCCACGGCTTTTTGTTGGTGCCTTGCACTTCGCCAGCAGTCTTGGTGCAAGCAGTGCCACTGCGTTGCGCGGCGCGATATGCGGTGACGGCGTCGTGAACGGCTTGCGTGCCTTTGCCGTCTTCGATCATCTCGAACTTCACTTCGAGTTCACCGGCACTTTTGCCTTTAATATCTTTTACAGTCAGCTTCATAAATTATTTCTTCGCAGCGGCAGGTGCTGCTTTAGCAGCAGCTTTGGCGGCGAGTTTGGATTTCACTGCGGCTTTCGGTTCCTTGCGATGTTTCGCGGCGACAGAACCTTTTGGCAATTTTTTCGATTCGCGGATGACAACGTAACTGTTGTTGCCGCCGGGAATCGCGCCTTTGATCAATAAAAGATTGTCGTCTTCACGCACTTGAATCACTTCGAGATTCTGAATCGTGCGTTGGATTTGACCCATGTGACCGGGCATCCGCATTCCGCGCATGACCGTGCCTGGAAAGAGACGTTGGCCGATTGCGCCGGGGCGCCGTTTGAAACCTTTTGCGCCGTGCGTCGCATCACCACCACGGAAATTATGGCGCTTCATCACGCCTTCGAAACCTTTTCCCTTGGTGATGCCGATGGCATCAACGAAATCGCCAGCGGCAAAAATGTTTGCGCCAACGGTGTCGCCGGGTTTCACGGTCAAAGTGAAATCGCGAAACTCTCTGATGCGTTTCACGGGAGTCGCGTTGTGTTTCTTGATGTGACCCAGCAACGGCTTGGTGAGTCGATGTTCTTTTTGATCATCGAAACCAAGTTGAACGGCGTTGTAACCATCTGACTCCTGCGTCTTCACTTGAATGACGCGATTGGGTCCGACAGCAACAACCGTGACTGAATGAACAACACCTTTCGCATCATAGACGCGAGTTTGGCCAAGTTTTTTTCCTAAAAGTCCTAACATAAAAATCAAATTTTAATGGTGATGTCCACGCCTGCGGGCAAGTTGAGTTTTTTCAATTCGTCCACGGTTTTTGCGGTCGGCTCGATGATGTCGAGCAACCGTTTGTGGGTGCGTTGTTCGAAAGTTTCCTGCGACTTTTTGTCGGAGTGCGGGGAACGTTGCACCGTCCAGCGTTCGACGCGGGTCGGAAGTGGGATCGGACCAGCGACTCGTGCGCCAGTGCGTTTTACAGTTTCGACGATGTCATGAGCCGATTGGTCAATGACGCGATGATCGTAAGCTTTCAGTCGTATGCGAATGCGTTGTCCAGCCATATAAAAAGAACAAGGTTAAGAGT
>JBDSLX010000190.1:0-3610 GCA_039916145.1 Verrucomicrobiota bacterium
CGCTTGCGATACAAAATATCCTTGATGCCGAGATCGGTGATCGAGGTGAACTGTTCACGAATTTCCATGGGCGGAATTTCCGGTTTCGGATCTGGCCCGACGTTGAGATTCTTTTCGCCCGCGAACCATTTGGAAAACCAGCCGTGTTCCAATTTCGGCGAATCAATTTGTTGCACGTAAATCGCATTGTGGCCTTTGCGGGTTTCGTAACCCGACCAGAAATGGAACTGGTTTTTCGGATGCGAAGTTATGGGGTAATAAACCAATGGATTATCTCGAATCTGCCTTTTTGCTTCAGGCAAATAAAACGAAAGTTCGCCGGTGATGCCATAATGATCGCCGATGATGAAAACCGGTTTGCCTTCAGTCGCGAGTTTTTCTCTCGCTTCCTCGACAGCTTTCGCCGTTTCGCTCCAGCTTCGCACGCGGCGCAACGGATCGATTTGCGCGGGCAAAGTTCGTTTGAACAACTTACCGCTGAGGTCGGTGTCATGCAGTAGCGCTATAACGACGAATCCAAGAATGAGTCCGGTTGTGAAGATCGGCCTGAGGGTGACGCGGCTTGTTTGCCAGCGACCGTAAAAATAAATTGTCATCAGGCAGAACAGCGGCACGACCGATGGCGCGATCCAATTTGGAAAAATGCGGGATTTGAAACTCAGCGCGAAATAAAACAGAAAAACCGGCGCGCCCATGCTGAATAAAAAGACATGCAACGGATTTCCACGATGCGAACGCCAGAAGGCGATTGCTGCCCAAACCATTCCTAAAAAATAGATTGGATTCAGCAAGCCAGCTTCCGCGCCTAGAAATTCCATTGTGTAACGCAAAGTTGGTTTCCAGACTTTCCCCAAACCGCCATTGGCGGCGACGTGTTCGATTGTGATCCAGCCGTGTTGGGCATTCCAAATCAGGACTGGCGTGAGACTAAACGCGACCATGAGCAATGCGATGTAAGGTCCGGGCTGGCGCAAATGTTTGCGCGCCGCTGGCCATAAAAGAAAAAAAACAATCCAACAAAGAAGCTGGAAAAGATTTGTATATTTGCTGAGAAAACCAAGTCCCATCCAGATGCCAACCCAAACCCAATCGCGTGTGGTTCCTTCCCCGGGGGTAGGGCTGACCTGCGGGTCAGCCGGGGCGCGCGGCAGCGCGCCCCTACCTTTTCCAATCGCGCGCCAACCAGCGAGCATCGCAGCCGTCCAAAACAAAACTGAGAGCGGGTCAATGGTCATCAGAACCGAGCCAACGGAAGTCAGCGGAGTTGTGCTGAGAATTGCGATGAAGACGAGTCCGACCCGAGCGTTCGTTTCGCGCGCCAGAAATCGGAGGAGCAGCAGCGAGAGAATTGCCGCGATGACCGGCGCGAAAAATCGGACGCCAAATTCTGTGTCGCCAAAAATGGTTGTGCCGAGGAATTGCGTGTAAGCGATAAGCGGCGGTTTGCTGTAGTAGGAAAGGGCGAGGTGTTTTGACCAAACCCATTGATAGGCTTCGTCTTCGCTGAGTTCGATTTTGCCCGAAGCGATGTAAAAAAGGCGGAACGCGAACAGGGCGAAAATGAAAATGTAGCCGAGCCGAAGCCAATGAGAGTCGAACTCGGAATGCGGAACTCGGAACGCGGAATTTTCAGAATCGGTTCGCGGGTTTGGATTTATTAGCGGCCGCGAATTTTTCCACCAAAGAGGGAACCAGCGTTGGCCGATAAATTGCCAAATGGCATTGGCGAACCAAACAAAAGCGGCGGCGTAGCCTGCGCCTAAAATTGCGCCCACCAGAACATCGCTCGGATAATGGACGCCGACGTAGATTCGCGAAAAGCTCACGAGCAATGCGAGCGGCAGCATGAAGCACCAACTGCGCCGGTAAAAAATAAATGCAACCATCGTCGCGGCGAACCAATTGGCGGCGTGTGATGAAGGCATGGCGTAGGATTTGCCGCGGCCTACGAGGAGATTTGCGTCGGGCATTTCAACAAATGGACGCGAACGGCCAATGGCTTCTTTGAGGGCGTTGCAAATCCATCCGTCACCCACGGCGACGACGATCAACATGAGAAGAACACAAATGCGTCCGCGTTGGCCGCCTTTCCAAATCATCGCGATAACGAGCAGAAGAAGAACTGGAATAAAGAAATCATTTCCACTGACGAAAGGCATCAGCTGGTCGAAAACAGAATTGCTCAATGTGCCGTTGATGAAACGGAAAATGGCGACGTCGATGGAATGGAGCCAACTCATTTATGATTTTTGATTTTACGCAAGTTGGAATTCAGGCTTTAGCCTGTCCGAAGCAAGCTAAAGCTTGAACTCCAACGTCAAAAGCATCCTCACGTCGTCTCCTACAAATCAGTAAACAACGAGCGAGCGGACGGGAAAATTTTTCAGTTTATCGCGTCCGTTCAGAAAACTGAGTTCGATGAAGAAGGTGATTTCCAAAATATTTGCGCCGACTTTTTTCAAGAGTTCTGCGGCGGCGGCGGCGGTTCCGCCGGTGGCGAGAAGATCGTCGATGAGCAATACCCGGCTGCCGTGGCGGATGGAATCGGTGTGAATGGCAATCGTGTTCGAGCCGTATTCGAGATCGTAGCTTTGTTCGTAAGTTTTGAACGGGAGTTTGCCTTGTTTGCGCACGGGAATGAAACCGCATTGAAGTTTCAGAGCGGCGGCGGCGGCGAAAATAAATCCGCGCGCATCGATTCCGACAATGGCATCGACATCGCCCGGCTTAAAATTCCCGATGAGTTGATCGATGCACTTGGCGAAAAGGCGTCCGTTCGCAAGTACCGGCGTGATGTCTTTGAATTGGATGCCGGGTTTGGGAAAATCAGGAACGTTGCGAATGGCTTGTTCCAAATCGCGAAGAGACGGGTTCGTTGCGTTGTTCATGCGGGCGGAATTATGGCGACGGAAGAAAAAACGGCTAGGAGAATTTTAATGGGAACAACACGGCTTTCTTGAAACCAGACACAAAGAGTTGCAGCCTATCTCCGTATTAGGCGTCATGGTCGTGTTACTTCTGGCGAATAGGCTGTAAAACATTCCGCAGTCAAAGATTTGTGTGCTAAATGCAATTGCTTTTGGACAATTACTTTCATGACCTCAACGCGTGGCGTGGCGTATCCCCAAACTACAGCTAGTCTCCACGACTCTCCATTTGTCGGCGTTGTCACCCTTACATCTGCGGATTTGTGTGCGGGAAGCCTGACCGCGATGATTCCATCATCTCCCATATCGAGATCATTCCAATAGCCATTCGACCTAACCTGTGGCGCAACCGCGGCGTAGTTAATCTCGGTATCACTCGGATTGGTGACAGTGAACACTGATTCCCCCTCCGACGAGGTCGCCCGAATCGCATTGATCTGTAATCCCGCACGACTGACAAACGTGCCCTGGGATGAAATCAGCCGCCACGTTGCCAGAGTGCCCAACAAAATTGCTAAAGCGATCGCGGAAACGTATTTGGTTGTTGCCTTCACTAATAGAGGGTGTTCCGAAAGTTTTTGTAACCGACTGAGAGGACGATAGCTGGGCCGATACAGGTGGGGTGGTCTGAGGGGAAGTTTCAGGTAGAGTTCAGACATGATAACTTCTCTGCCGCCCGTGGG
>JBDSLX010000191.1:0-6428 GCA_039916145.1 Verrucomicrobiota bacterium
TGCTGGCTGGACTGCAACCGCAGCAGTTGGAATTTGGCCTGGCGTCAGAAAAATAACTGGCAGTGAAAAAATACGACTTCCCCAATGAATCCCCACTTTTTCAAAATGACTTTCGGAACACCCTCTAATAGTTACTGTGTTAAGTCGCCTAACCAGTATTAGGCGTCGGGTTTTGCAGCCTATCAAGTTTCATAAGTAGCCACCATTTTTGAGGTAAATCGCTGTCCAGCATGGTTTTGATTGTGAAATGATCCCGAACATGCGCCGACAAAGGCTGCAAAACCGAGGGCGCGGAAACACGGTCCGTTTTATATCTGTACCGCTTCGAGCTTCTCGATCATCTTGCGCAGTTTGTTGAGCGCGATGTTTTGAATTTGCCGAACGCGTTCGCGGGTCACGCCGAATTTCTGGCCGACTTCTTCGAGGGTTTTTTCGTTGCCGCCATCAAGACCAAAGCGGTAACGGAGAATCGTCGCTTCGCGCGCGTCGAGAGTCTTGACCATTTCCTGCAACATTCGCGTCACTGTTTTGTCTTCGAGTTGTTCGTAGGGCGAATCGGCATTTTCGTCCTGCACGACTTCGGAAAAACTGTTGGAATCGTCATCGCCAATCGGTGCATCAAGTGAAGCCGGGCGAATGGCGGCGGTGCGCATTTGGGCCACGCGCGAGGCGGTCATGCCCATCTCTTCGGCCAATTCTTCATCGGTGGCTTCGCGCCCAAAAATTTCCTGAAGCTTCATGGCCGTGCGCCGCATCTTGGAAATTTTGTCCACGAGATGGACTGGCAACCGAATCGTCTTCGACTGATTGGCCAGAGCGCGTTTGATGGATTGTTTGATCCACCACGAGCCGTAGGTCGAAAGTTTTCCGCCTTTAGCCGGATCAAAACGTTCGACGGCTTTCATCAAACCAATGTTGCCTTCGTTGATTAGATCGAGCAGGGGAAGGCCGAAATTTTCGTAATCGTGCGCGATTTTAACCACGAGCCGCAAGTTGGCTTTGATCATCAATTCGCGCGCTTTTTTGTCGCCCCGTTTAATTTTCGCGGCCAAAACGATTTCCTCTTGTGGCGTCAGCAATTTCACCTGACCGATTTCGCGGAGATAAAGTTTGATGGCAGTGTCGCCGTCGTACGAAGTGCGTTCCGGGGGCGCAACGTAATGCGGAACCGGCACGGGTTCTGAAACTTTGACCTGCTTGGACAGAGGCGTTGCCTTACTGCCGATTTTTGGCTGAACCTTTTTCGGTGAACGGAGTTTGACGGGAACATGCCCGCGCCTTTGCGTCGAAACGAGGGAGGCAAATTTGCTTCGGGTCTTTTCCTTGTGGTGTCGTCGAGAAATATTTTTTTTCGGTGGAGTCCTCACATGCATAATACGATTAAATTGTTAGAGTTTCAAAATTTCTCCGCAACCAAATTAAACCCGAAACTCGTCTGCGGGTTTAGATTACAGGATTTAAAAAAAATCAAGGTTCGGCAGAATAAAACGAGAAAGAAATGATTTCCAGTTCAGGTTCATGCGAAGCACTTCAAAGGTTGGACACCAGGGTGTCGGTTTCGTTTGAATTTTGTTTTACGCATTCAGCAGTCACCGTGGTGGCGGTTAAATCCTTTCTTCCTCCAAATCGAAAACGTCGAACCAATGATAAACCGGACGATTGCGCGGAAGATATTTCTGGATGTAATCCTCCATAAATTCCTGCGTTTCCGGCGGCAAATCGCTCAGACGCGCGTCGCGTTGTTGATTGTTCCACTGAATAATTTCAACACGCGCGCACTTTTTTGAGTTGGCCGTAATCCACTCCGCAACCTCCGCATCCGTCGCGCCGGTTGCGACAAAATTCTTGAGCTTATCTGCATCGACCTCAGCGAAATTCAAAAAGCGCTGGTCCAGCGGGCAATTAAAATGGAATTCGCCTTGAGTGTTGTTCAACACCGCGCGGCATTTGTCCAAACAGCGCGCCGCCAGAACATAACCCGCCAAGGTCTCGCGCGGGCTGCGCGGAAATTCTTTGGTTAAATCTTTCGCCAGCAATTTAATTTTTTCAGCATTCATATTTTTCCTTTTTCGTGAGCGACTTAAACTTTTTTTGGAAAAGCGTCAGCATTGTTGAGTTTGCGATAAATCATTGAATCCAACGCCAGCTTTCCACCGCCCTGACACATCAAGGCCAGCGCGATGGCAATCGCCAAAATGTGATATTCAAAACCTTCACCCGTCTGTTTGCCGCTCCAGTTCATGAAAAATCCGTTCTGCGCATGTCCCATGAAAATGGCTACTGCCATAGTTGTGCCAATGCCAAAGGCCGAAATTCGGGTGAGCAGTCCAAAGAACAATGCGAGTGAACCACCGAACTCCGCAAGAATTGCCAGAAATGCAAACGGTGCCGGAATATGCATTTTTTCTGTAAAAGACGACATGGTTGCGGAAAAACCATGTCCGCCGAACCAGCCCAAAACTTTTTGCGCGCCATGCGGAAACATGACTACAGCGAGCGCAAGCCGCAGAATTAATGGCGCCAACTCATCGTTGGTCTTGAATAATTTTTTCATCATACGTTACCTGTCTGTTTGCGGTTTCCGATTTCGATTTGATCGAAAACTTCTGCGCCATGAATTGAAAGGAAATTATTTCTCAATCCGATACAAATCAGTTTTGCTGCGCAGGTAAAATGCTTTTCCCGAAATCGCGGCGGAAGCCATAAAGCCCGTTCCCAGTTGGTTGGTTGCAATCGGTTTGTAAGTTTCGCCCGGTTCAAGAACGACGGTCGTTCCTTCGTGACTGAAGAAATAAATTTTTCCATCCACGCAAACCGGCGATGCGGAATGCTCGCCGCCGAGCCGTTCCTGCCAGATTTCCTTTCCACTTTTGGCGTCGAGACACGTCGCGATTCCACCGTCGCTGATGAAGTAAATTTTTTCTCCGAATAAAATGGGCGAGGGCTTTTGCGGAACTTGCTTGAGATATTTCCAGGCGACATGAGTTTGCGTGACGTCTCCGGCTCCATTCGGGCGAATGGCCCAAAGCTGTGGTTTGTCAAAACCGGTGCAAATGAAAAGCAAACCTTCGCCATAAACCGGTCGCGGCACATTGGAGTAACCTTCGTAATGCACGCGCCAGATTTCTTTTCCAGTTTCGGGTTCGTAGCCAAAAACGTAATCAGCGGCGGACGTGACAATTTGCTCGCGGCCGTTGACCTGAATGACCAGCGGCGTGCTGTAGGCTTTGCGAAATGACGGCGGTTTATTTATTTCGCCGGAACGATCCGTTTTCCAAATCGGTTTTCCCGTCAATTTGCTTAACGCGATCAGGTAACGCGCGTCCATACCGTCGCAGGGAATAATTAATTGGTCGTGAAGCAGAGCGGGGGAACTGCCGGGGCCATTTTCGTGTTCCAATTTCATCTCCTGATTGCGCCAGAGAATTTTTCCAGTTTCCGTGGAGAGACACGCGGTGCCATAAGTTCCGAAATGGACAAAGACGCGTTCGGCTTCAATCACCGGCGTCGGCGAAGCGTAGCTGTTCAATTCATGTTTAAATTCCGGCGCTTCAATCGAAAACACCTCGGCGTTTTGCAAAATTTTTCCAGTTTCTCGATCCACACAAACCGCGCGCAATGATTTTCCATTTTCCAGAGCCGTCGTCATCCAAATCTGATTTCCCAGAATGACGGGAGACGACCAGCCCTGGCCCGGAATCGGCCTTTTCCATTTTACGTTTTCGGTTTCGCTCCAATGCAGCGGGACTCCTTTTGCATCGGAATGACCTTGCCCGGTCGGCCCGCGAAATTGCGGCCAGTCGGAGTTGGCAAAAAGTGTCAGCGTGCTGAACGACGCGACGGTCAACGCGAAAATCTTTTTCGGAATTATTTTCATGATGGCTTCGGCGACGAAAAATTTGCTTCCAACAAAATCAAAACGTTCGCCGCCGTAATCAAGCTGCCACCGATCAACAAATTCGCCGTCAACAGTTCATTGGGATAATTGATCCTGGCAAAATTGGAGAACAATTGCGGAAGAAAAAGCGCGAACAGACTGGCGAACAGCGGCTCTGCGCAATAGATCAGCCCGGCGCGGGTCGCGTCGATGTGCGGCTGCCAATAATTCATCATCGTGTAGGCCGCCAGCGTGCAAAAGAGGGTCAGGATGGCGTAAAGCAGGAGGACAGGGGCCGAGTTGCAGACCGTGACAATTTCCGGCCACGAAGGTTTCACGAGAAAAAACATGGGCAGAATGGAAATCAGATTCACGACGAACATGATGACGGTGACGTGGTTCATGTTGTTGCGGGAAAAAACGGGGCGTTCGAGCCAAAGAATTTGCGCGGTGAAAAAGACGGAAGCGATGATGGCTTCCCATTCGCCGCGCCCCAAACGCATTTGTTGCCAATTAAATTTTGAAAGAATTGCGACGCCGATCACGACCATGACGCAACTCAGCGCGACGGTTTTTTTTGGCCAACATCTTCTCCGCCACGCGACAAATAGTGGAATGAACAAACAATAACATTGCGTTAGAAATGCGGCGGTCGAAGCGGAAGTGTAGTTAACCGCGTCCATTTGAATGAGGAGGCCGATTCCGCCAACCAAGCCGAGTCCGATGCCTTGCTGAAGTTCCAGACGCGTAATTCCGCGCAACGTTCGCGCCGACCACAAAAGTAAAATCAACGCTGAAATTCCGAACCGAACGATGAGCGAAAGTGACGCGAAGAACCAGGTGCTGCCGTCGGGCAACAGTTTTTCCTGGGTCAGCCCAAGCGCTTTCATCGCCAGAAAACTCGTTCCCCAAAAGACCGTGGCCAGGAGCAAAATCCAGGAAGCTTTCAGTGTGTTGTTGTTTTTTCCCACAGCCATGTGTTGCCAAATTTTTCCCGAACGAAATGAACTTATCGCAACGAAATTAAAATGCGAAAAGTTTCGCTGGGGACGACATTCTCTTTTAACGCACGCGGCGAGTTGTTAAAACTGCGAGGTGATTCATCGTTATTGGCCGGCGTTGGCGGATATGTTTCGCGTTCCATTTGAAAATCCCGAACTGATTTGGGCGATCGTTCCGCTTTATTTCGGCTGGATGCTCAACGAACTGACTTCGAGCAAAGCTTCTTTTCGCACCGCGATTCAAACGGGCTTCAGTTTTGTCTGGGCGGGCGCGCATTGGAGTTACCTTTATTTTCATCGGTCGGCGAGCGCACCGCGAATCTCGTTGGACGCGCTCATGGCCGTGAACGTTGCCGTCACTCTTTTTATTCTGGCGATGGGAGCCGTCGCGCTCGTCAGTGGAATTCGCCGCCGTTATCCGCCCGGTTGTTCGTTCCTCGGCCACGCGCGATTCGCCAATTATTTCATGATTGCAATTTTCCCGATGCAATCCAATTACCGGGAGTGGAGTTGGCATCGACTCGCGGCTATTTTTATTTTTGCAATTCCGATTTGGATTGTGCTCCACTTCGGACTCAGACCGTTTCGGAAATAATCTTGAGGTATCGCTCAGGGAAACCAGCGCCGTAAAATAGGATATGATTTCCTTTGCATTGATTTAATTTGCTCAATGAAGAGAACGAGCCAACAACTTCGCTATTCCATCGAGAAAGCGAAGACTACTCCGTTAAAATTGCCGAAATTAACTACCCGAACTTTGATGAAAGTTCGCGAGGAAAAAACTAATTCACTCAAACGCGGCAAGAAGCTCCTTCCCTAGTTCCCAATACGATTGCCAATGTGGCAGTGGCCAGCGAGGGCTGCCAATTTCAAACGCGGTGGGCCTCTGGCATTTGTTCATTTCATCGTACCAACGTTTTACTTAGCCACATCGACTGTATCCTGAGGCTTCACTGAGGCCTCTTTCAGTAATCAGCCTGATGGACGCCTTGTGCCTAAATTTTAGTCTCTGGGCATGAACAGATCAGTATTCTACATTATTGGAGTTATCGTTGTGGTTGTGGTTGTCCTGAAGTTGTTGGGTGTGTATTAAAATCCAACCGCTCGCAAGGAATTCGACTCGGGTCATTTCTCGAGGGCATTGTCTGTGAATGCCTTCCCAATTTTGCATTATAGCTGTGGAATTTAAAGTGACGTAAAACGTCCTTTGCTGCCTGCCAAGCCTTCTCTCAGAAAGGCCGTTCTCGTCATCGCATCTGTTTGCGGATTGGCGGGAATCTACACGACATTTGGTTTTCCGAAATAAGTTAAAGTCGAACGCAATGTTGAAATTGTTCGAAACCCTCTCCCAGTTTCAACCAACGGGTACTGAAAATTTTGGGAAAATCCTTGTAACTGCTTATTTTGTTTTCAAGTCTAACCCCAAACATGAATTTGGTTTCCGTTGCTCTGCGTCGTCCACTGACGGTCATCGTTCTGATTATCGCCCTTGCTCTCGGCGCATGGATCGCTTTGAAACGGATGACGCGGGATATTTTTCCGCCGCTCGG
>JBDSLX010000192.1:0-3508 GCA_039916145.1 Verrucomicrobiota bacterium
AATTAAAATTTCCGGCGCGCTCCGACTGATAAACAGAGATTGGCGCAGTGGCGGACGTCGCGAGGCTCTCGTCAATCGAACTGTTGGTCGTAAATGCGTTTCCTCCAGAGAAATTTGTATCAGCGAGAAACGACGAAACAGTTGCGCTTCCGCCGGAATTGATGCGGATGCCGACATTAAGATTTGTGACAGACGTGTTGTTGTTTTCATCAACTTCGGGAAAGCGATTAATGTCATCGACGGTTGCGCTAAGCCAGTGAGTGCCAAGTGTCGCAGTCCAGGTGAAAGCTCCGCCCGGTCCGTTCGCGGAAAATAATTGTGACGCCCCCGCCGCGAGCGAAAGATTTTCAACCGCGCCGCGATAACAAAAAAATGAGCCGAGACTGAAACCAATTCCGATTCCCAGGCCAGAGCCAGTGGGCGTTGCGGCTCCTCCTTGGTTTTTCACTGTCGCGCGAAAGACAACTGGATTTCCCGCGTAAAGCGGATTTGTATTTGTCGTCGAAAGTGAAGTGATAATGACATCTGGAAGACCCGTGATTACCGCCGTCACTTGCGATGAATTAGCGCTTTCGCCAAACGCATTCACCGCCGACACAACGCAATAATATGTTCCGCCATTCGCCGCAGAATTATCTGTGTAAGTCGAATTCGTAACGCCCGTCGTGACATTGCTGGCGATGATCGTGTAAGATCCGCCGTTCGTTGTGGAACGTTTGATGTTGTAAGTCGTCGGGTTCAGCGGCGCGTTTGTCCAGGTCAACGTTACGCTCGCAGTTCCAGTTGTTGCGGCAAGTCCACTGGGCGCGGGCGGAATATTCGTTGGCGCAATTAAATAATTTTTCATCCAACTCGCTATGGGTTCCAGATCGAACGAACTCCAGCCTGCTGGATCGCCGTTTTGAAAAAGCGTGCAGCCGAGCAGATACGAATCCTGCGCCATTTGTTGATCGAACCAATTGAGCCAGCGTTTGTAATCCGATTGCGTGCCGCGCGCCTGCCAACCGGAAGTATTTGGATCGCCGGAAAAATCAACGCCACCTTCGGTAAGAATTAGCGGCATGTTCACGAGGTCGGGAAATTGCGCGGCGAAAAATTCGTAAAATTGCCGGTAACGCAACGAGAAATAATATTCCTGCCCGAAGTCGGTCGTGTAATTGATCGTGTAAGCGTGATAACTCCACGCGCCGCCCGCTGCTTTCGCCTGTCGCAATGCGGGAACAAAGTTGGCGAGCAGTGGTTGCCAATTGGCCGGATCGCCGCCGGGATTTCCGACCGCGATACTGCCGATGCACGGCTTGTAACCCGCCGCCGCGATTTTCGGCGTGAGATTCGTCCAGAATTGATTGAACCATTGCGACGCATAAATCGCGTTGTCGAATGGATAACCGAGCGTCGGCGTGTCGCCTTCATTCGGCCCTTCGAGATAATCAATCAACGCGCGATCAGACACGGAAATCGTGTTCAGCGCGTTGGACATGATGTTCCAATACGCGCTCGCACTTGTCGTCGCGTTGTTGTTCGTCGTGTAAAAAGTCGGCGTGTAAATGCGCACCACAATTTTCCCGGTCGGCGCAACTGCTTTGTAATTGCGCATCGCCTGCAACATTCCACTGGGAAATCCCGAATCCACCGCGAGCACTTTCAAAACGCGCGGCTGTCCGGCGACGATGTTGGAGGAACCGACGGTGTAGGCATTGATGAGATGCGCGGAAAGTTTGCTGGCGCTCAATTGCGCGGATGAAAGAAAAGGAACCAGCAACAGCGAAAGCGTCAGAAATGTTTTTAGAAAATGGAACATGGTGCGAACTTAAAATTTCGGCGTTTCATTATCTTAAGAAGCCACGTTGCTCCCATTACTCTTTGAAAACCGTGAACTCCTGCGTCATAAGAGTCTTGCCATTGAGTTTCATCTCAATCCTCCAAATGCCAGTAACCATTTCGTAGTCGTGGTCGAAACCATAGCCGGTTTGGGCCTCGACCCTGCCATTTTCCACCGGTGCTCTCTCAACAAAAGAAAAGCTCTCAGAAACCTTACCATCGGGCTTCTTCATAGGAGGGTGAGTGGTAATTTTTGTAATCTCAACCATTTCGCCATCCTTCAAATCTAAATTTGTGACCTCGTAGCGTATGCCGAACATAATACCTTTCCGGGCAGGAACGCGGTTTGTGGTGGTGGTGAGTGTCATATAACCGGCAGGAATGCGTGTGACTCCAGAAGGTGTCTCCGGTGTCTTGATTATCTCTTCCTTCTCGGCCCGCTTGAAGATCCCATATTTCAAAATATGTCCCTTGGCCTCACCAGCCACCAGATGGGTAGCGCAAAGCACCAGCAATGCAGCAACAAGTATTGTTTTGTTTTTCGTATGGGATTTCGGGTTCACACGAGCGATTTTAGGTTCGGCGGCGGTTTTCCGACGAGCTTTTTCTGCGATAAGCCATCGGTCGGCAGGCAGTCTTCTGCCCGTTCATTTGGCGAGTTCGCGCAGCGTGTTGCGAATACCTGCGCACGATGCTTTCCGCCGCCTTCATTTGTTTGGTGAATTTTTCCCGACCTTCATTAGTCGGTGTAACGCGCAAACTGCCGTCGGGCAAATCGGTCAGTGCGAGCGTGTCGCCTTCGCCAACATTCAGGCGAGCGAGCGCTTCTTTGGGCAGAACAACTTCAACGGAGTTTCCAACTTTGCGGAGTTTTAATTCGATAACCATAACGGGAACTTGCTCACGAAGGTTATAACATACAACAGGCTTGTGTGGGACAAAGATTTTAAAATTTGTGAGACACTTGGAATCAAAGCTTCTTTACGACAAACGCGCACCGCGTTACTTTCATTGCGCCATGATTGTTCCTTTGACGAAAGTTCAACTCCGACGCGATGAAGATGGCGTGTGGATTGCCAAATCCAATCTGCTCCCCGGCTGCCACGCACACGGACGCGACCGCGGCGAAGCCACTCTTCGTTTTCAACAAGCAGCCAAAGCGCATCTGGAAATGCTGCTCGAAACCGGACGGCCCATTCCGCCCGCCTTTCGCGACAAATTTATTCTGGCCGCTTGAGTTGTGGGAAAATATCCCTCCTTTAATTGCCGCCAGTTGGAACGCCGACTACGAGAAATCGGATGCGAACATCTGCGCAACACCGGCAGTCATCGGCATTACACGAACCCTTTTCGTTCTGACCGCCTTATTACTTTTTCGTGGCATCCGGGTGACGTGCCACGTGGGATCATCGCGTGGCATCGTTGCAGACCTTGGTATCACGCGCGACGAATTCTACTTTGGAAAATTCTGACGCCACGATTCCTGTTACTATTTCCGCTCAACCTGCGTCTCTGTTTTGATGAAATTCGTCCGATTACTTTTACTTTCCCTGTTGCTCGCCGTCGGTTCGCTGCACGCGGCTGAAACGCGACCAAACATCGTCTGGATTATCGGCGAAGATATGGGGCCGGAACTCGGTTGTTACGGCGACAAGCAAGCCATCACGCCGAACATGGATCGCCTCGC
>JBDSLX010000193.1:0-6773 GCA_039916145.1 Verrucomicrobiota bacterium
GCCCACATCTGATGCTGGCCGACGCCCGTCGTAATAATCGCGTCGCCCTTGGTTAATTCATAAAGCAACTCGATGGCGTATTGCGGCAAAATCACTTCGCTCTCTTTGCCGTGAAGATGATCGCGCATGTGTTCGGAGCGAATCACTTCTTCGGTGACGCCATAACGCAACGGCCCTTTGTTTTTCCATTCGGCGATTTGTTTGTGCCAAGCCGGAAATTTTTTCCGAATCGGACGCTGTTTGATCATGCCGTTCAAACGCGTCAGCGCATATTTGATGTCGCTCTCAATCGGCAGTTGCACTTTGCGATTCTTGTTGTGTTCAGATTGATCAACGTCGAGGTGAACAATCGTTCCGGTCTCACAAAATTTTTCCACTTTGCCGGTCACGCGGTCATCGAAGCGGACACCAAACGCCAAAAGTAAATCCGCGCCGTCCTTGATTTTCACGGGCAGTTCGGCAGGATCGTTCCGATCTATCTTGGGTTTAAATTCACCGCTGACCGCCCAATTTGCGTAAGCCGTGCCATGCATCCCAAGCCAGCGCAGCGAGAGTGGATGCAATTCAGGAAATGCGCCGCAACCCATGATCGTGGTGGTCACCGGAATTTGCGTTGCTTCGGCAAACTTTCGTAATTCCTCGCTCGCGTTGCCGCTGATAATTCCTCCGCCGCAATAAAGAACCGGTCGCTCCGATTTTTCAATCAAACCGATGATTTCGTTCAGGACCAAATCGTCCGCGCGTTTGTCAGGATTGTAGCCCCGCAAATTAATTTCCTTTGGCCAAACGGGCTGCGCTTTTTGCTGCTGAATATTTTTTGGAAAATCAATCACGACCGGGCCGGGGCGTCCCGTCGTCGCGATGTAAAACGCTTCCTTCACGATGCGCGGAATATCGGCGATGTCGGTGATGAGATAACTGTGTTTCACAATCGGCAAAGTCATGCCGAAGAAATCCGTTTCTTGAAACGCGCCTTTGCCAATCATCGCTTGCGGAACCTGGCCGGTGATCGACACGAGCGGAATGGAATCCATGTAAGCATCGGCAATCGCGCTGATGAGATTCGTTGCGCCAGGCCCGCTGGTCGCCATGCAAACGCCCGCTTTGCCACTGGCGCGCGCGTAACCTTCCGCCGCAAACGAACCGCCTTGCTCGTGGCGCGGGAGAATCGTGCGAATCTTCGAGCGCGTGAGCGATTGATGTAGTTCCATGCTCGCACCGCCGGGATAAGCAAAAATAGCTTCGACGCCTTCGCGTTCCAACGCCTCGACCAGAATGTCGCAGCCTTTCATCGGCTTCCCGATTTCGGCGCGTTCTGTTTTCTTTTTTGGTTTTGTGATCGTGCTCATACTTTTCTTTCTTTTGGTTGGGCCGACGGTCGAGATTAACAAAAAACCCACGACCGTTTCCAGCCGTGGATTTTTGTCGAAAGTGGCGTTACGCGCGACAAGACCCAACGGCGTCGTCATTTACGACGACTACCTGGGCTACGATAATTTGCAGCGCGGTTAAATTCATGGCGCAGAAATTAAAACTTTGAAAAGAAACGGTCAAGCGCGGATTAATCCGGTTTTTCGTGTACGCTCTACAATTAATAACTAAGGCGACTTCACGCGATAAAACCGCTGCGGTGATGCCAGAATCGAATCAGAAATCAATTTCGTTGTGCCGTCGCCGACCACGCTTTGCAAGGTGGTCCAATTGGAAACGCCCAAAGAATTTTTGTATTCAACGGTATAATTTTGGCCCGTAACCGTGGCGAACGAGAAGTTAACGTTGTTCCCGTTTCGAAAAATACTGGTGATCGTTGGCCCGGCGTCAGAACCGTCTGTGAGGGAAATGCTGTCGACATACCAGCCCGTCGCGCCAACGGTGCTGTCGGTTCCGCAGCGCCAGCGCAGCCGGACTTGGTTGCCGTTTGCAGATGCGGGCAATTTCGCGATTGTTGTGATAAAGCCACCGGAGTTACCCGACCATGCAAATTGCCCAGCAAGAGGGTTATTAAAGTTAGTTTCGATTGTGCCCACATAACCATTGGAAAGAAATGATCCGCCCACGGTGATAATATTGGTAAAAGTTCCTCCGTTGGCCGAAACTTCAAGAATCCCGCCATCATAATAGGCGCCGCCGGATTCCAAATCGTACTTGTGTCTGAAAGTCAGTTGCGCATTGGTCGTGGTAATTAGCACAGTTGGCGAGATCAAGAAACTGTCGCTCACATTGGTTTGATCCACCGCGAAGATTGCGTTAGGCAATGTGTCAGCGAAATTGATGGAGGTTTTCCATAATATTGCGCTGTTGGTTGAAACGTTGTTTGTGCCGACTGTCCAACCGGCGGGAATAGCAGGCGCGACCACGCCGTCAAAATTTTGCGAGAGCAGAACCGCTGCGTTGCCCGCAGAACAGAACCAGCCCACGCCTGCCAGAAGCAGGAATGATGGCTGCCAAATTGAATGCAAACGTTTCATGGGCGAGATAAAGAACAGACATAGCAAAATTCAGGCCTGGAGACAAATTAGTTTTTCCTAAGTTGGATAATCTGCATTGACGCATCTTTGGCGGCCTTTGAAACTCCGCTTCACAGACCTATGTGCCGACGACGATTTTCTTTACCTGCTTTCTTACGCTGCTGGCCGCGAATCTACCTGTGGTTCTGGTTGTCTTTCTCGGTTGGCGCGGAAGCAATCCGCCCTGATCTCGACTACTTTCCGTCTCGCTTTCACGCTGCTATTTTCCGAAACTGGGACATCGTTCCGCATGAACGATTGGCCAAAGTTTTAGGCGTGGATGCTTCGATCATTGAAAAAGCTGGCAAGGAACTTGGCCTGCCAAAAACAAAATCGCTCACGCCCGAAGAGATTCATCGCAATATTGAAATTGTTTTGCGCCGCAACTGGCCACTCTTTCCGCGCCACCAGATTGAAGGGCTGCTTAATTTTTCACCGGCGGAGTTCGACGACTTTTTGTCCAAGGAAATATTCTTGCGCGCGCTGCTGGCCAATCCGCCGCCTGGTTTGACTCCGTTAAAATCTGAGGAGCCAACCGCACAGACGAAAGTTCGAATGAAATGGTTCGGCGAAAAAGTCCGCAAGCATTTCAAAAATGTGAGCGACACGCCGGAGGAGCCGAGACTGGCTTTCGTTGCCGAACTTTGTCAGGCGCACAATCCGGCGGATTTTATTCGCGGAACAAAACCGAACCCGGGCGATGCGGACTTGCGTTCGTTCAAGGCAATTCACTTCTCATTCGAATCAGGAATAGTTTTAAAAAATGCCATCCAAGATTTCTCCAAGTATTGCGAACAGATTCAGCACACCAAAAAACTCAAGCTCTCGGACACCGCGAATTCATCTCACAAAACGATTTGGCTCGATCTCACCACTTCCTCGAATTCTGTCGAAACTTACACGCTGAAAATCTCTTCTGATTCTATTTCGTTGTCGTCAGGCAGCGAACTCGGACTCGCTCGCGGACTTGTTGAACTGGAAAGAAGAATGGCTGAGCGCGGCGGACCTTTTCTTTCCCCAACGAACGAAACAAATTCTCCATCGTTTAATCCACGCTATGTCTCGTCCTGTTTTTCGTTGCTCACCGATCCGCTCGGCCACGATTTGGATTATGGATTTCCCGACGGTTATCTAAATGAAATATTTCATCAGGATGCCGACGGCATTTGGCTTTACGTGTTACTGAACGATTTAGTGCCGTCGCCGGTTTTTGAGGGAATGGGCGCGGGCAGCGAAGCGCGACTGCAACGCTTGCGTGAACTCGTGAATCGCGCTGTCAAACGCGGCCTGAAAGTTTATCTTTATCTCAACGAACCGCGCGCGCAGTTCCTTCCGTTCTTTGAAAAATATCCTGAAGTCAAAGGCCAGCCGGAAGGCAACACCGCCGCGCTTTGCACTTCAACCGAACTGGTGCAAAAACATTTGCGTGGTTCGTGTGAAAAATTATTCCGCGAAGTCCCGGGACTCGGCGGCGTGTTTGTGATTACTGCGAGCGAAAATCTTTCCAACTGTTATTCGCATCGTTACGGAAAAAATCTTTTATGTCCGCGCTGCTCGAAGCGAACTCCTGCCGATGTCATCACCGAAACAATTCGCTCCATGAGCGAAGGCGTTTGGTCGGCTGACCCGAAGGCTAAATTTATCGTCTGGGATTGGAGTTGGCACTCCGTTCTTGGCGAAGAAGTTCCTGAACAAATTATCCAAGGCTTGCCGAAAGGTGTCGGGCTGATGGCGGATTTTGAACGCGGCACGCGGATCGAACGCGGCGGGATTCCGATGAATGTGGAGGAATATTCTATTTCGACAATCGGTCCATCACCGCGCGCGAAAATTCGTTCCGCGCAGGCGAAACACTTTGGCATGGATTTTCTCGCGAAGATTCAACTCTCGACGACGTGGGAATGTGGAACCGTTCCATTTATTCCGGTGCCAAATCTACTCGCGCGAAAAGCGCAGGGGATGCGCAACATTGGTGTGAACGGCGCGATGGCAACGTGGACAATTGGAAGTTATCCCTCACCGAATACCGAGGCGTTCGCGATTCAAAATTGGAACCCAAATTTGTCCGAGCAAGAAGTTTTGCGGAGAATCGCGGCGAAACGTTACGGGCCGGAGGCAGTTGAAAGCGCCGTGCGCGGTTGGACAAAATTGAGCGAGGCGTTCACGGAAGAATTTCCATTTTCAGTTTCTCCTTATTCTGCGCCCCTGCAACACGGGCCTTCGCTGCCCCTCTATCGTCGTGACATTCCGCTGCCGTATGGACATGTAACCCTCTTCAATTGCAAAGATGATTGGACCCGATGGCCGCCTCCTTATTCGCCCGAATTAATGACAAAACTTTTGCGCCATATGTGTGATCGCTGGGACGATGGTTTGAAAGATTTGCAGGAAGCTGTTTCAAAAAGTGGATCACGTCACAAAATGGCCGAACGCGATCTGGGCGTTGCCTGGATGGTTGGTTATTATTGGCGTGCTTACGCCAACGACATGGAATTCTACAAAGCGCGCGATGCGGGCGACATCGCAGGGATGAAACGCATCGCTGCTGAAGAATTGAAAGCGACCGAGCAAGCGTTTCGATTGGTGCGCGCTGATTCACGGTTCGGTTGGGAACTGGAATTGCAATATTTCTATCGGCCACTGGACGTCCTGGAGCGATTGATTTCGCTGGATGCCGTGCTTGAGCCGCAATAATCTTGTTCGATACCTTTTTAAAAAAAAAACGTCTCCTATTTTATGCGAAAACTAATTTCTGTTTTTATTCTCTTTACGTCGCTCGGCATCGCGTTGGCTGAAAAAAAACCAAACATCATTTTTATTTTCGCTGATGATCTTGGCTACACAGACGTGGCTTGTTACGGCAGCAAATATTACGAGACGCCGAACATTGATCGTCTCGCCAAACAAGGTATTCGTTTCACCGATGGACATGCTGCCGCGCCGAATTGTCAGCCAAGTCGCGCCGCGTTGTTGAGCGGCCAATACATGCCGCGCACTGGCATTTATACCGTTGGAGGCATTGATCGCTTTAATTGGCAGGGCCAATCGCTCAAACCAGTCGAAAACGTGACGCAACTTCCGCTGGAGAAAATCACCCTCGCGGACTCTTTGAAGAAAGCGGGCTATGCCACGGCGATGTTTGGCAAATGGCATTTGGGAAATGACGCGGCGCATCATCCGTCCAAACGCGGATTCGATGAAGCAATTGAAAGTTCAGGACTTCATTTCGATTTCAAAACCGATCCGAAAACCGACTATCCAAAAGGTGAATATCTCGCGGATTTTCTCACGGACAAGGCGACCGATTTTATTCGTCGCCACAAAGATGGGCCGTTTTTTTTGTATCTGCCGCACTTTGGAGTTCACGCGCCGCTTCAGGCGAAGACGGAGATGATTGCAAAATTTAAATCCAAACCGCCCGTCGGTGGTCATCGAAATCCGACTTACGCCGCCATGATTTCCAGCGTGGATGAAAGTGTGGGCAAAATTCTGGCCTTGTTGGATGAATTGAAACTGGCGGAAAACACCCTGGTTATTTTTTCCAGCGACAATGGTGGAGTCGGCGGGTATGCGCGGGAAGGCGTGAAAGGAACTGAAAAAGACACCACCGACAATGCGCCGTTGCGCGGCGGCAAAGGGATGTTGTACGAAGGGGGCCACCGTGTGCCCTTTATTTTTCGCTGGCCGGGAAAAATTGCGCGCGGAACAACTTCGGAAGAGATAATCACCGGCGTCGATCTCTATCCTACGTTGATGGAAGTTGCGGGCGCGAAACGTCCGGAAAATTATCCGCTCGACGGCGTGAGCTATCTGAAAGTTTTGACCAGCGGCGGGAAAGAGAAATTGAATCGTGACGCAACCTATTGGCATTTCCCAGGTTATCTCGGCGCGGGCGAAAACTCGTGGCGCACGAAACCTGTCGGCGTGATTCGTTCGGGCGATTGGAAGTTAATGGAATTTTTTGAAGACAACCATCTTGAGCTTTACAACTTGAAAGATGACCTCAGTGAAAAAAATAATCTGGCCGCGAAGAATCCTGAGAAAGCAAAAGAGCTTCAAACTAAACTCGCCGCCTGGCGCAAGGAACTCAATGCTCCGATGCCCACACCAAACAAGCCATCAGCAGAATCTTCCAAGCAGAAAAAGAAGAAAAAGAAAAAAGGCGGCGAGGAGTGATTCGCCTAACGGATGAGATTAATTGTTGGAATTCTCATTCGGGCGGTGCCTGAATCTCGTGGAATAACCAGGCCCGTGCGTAGGCCCACC
>JBDSLX010000194.1:0-3019 GCA_039916145.1 Verrucomicrobiota bacterium
GGCGCCGATGTCAATGCCACTGGCATGAGGATGAAGGGTGGGCAGTTGAGTGTTGGTTTTGACTTTTATTTTTCCAGGAGCGGGCATAACTTTCCTTTCGTTGAGGGTTATGACGGGCGAGCGGCCCAGGCGTGTTGGAGCAAGTGAGCAGTCTCGTAATCAGGATGAACAACGGCGCGCAAACGTCGTGTTCTCACCAGTGACTTGCACGGCGGCCTGGGAACCACGCTAACCAACGGGCTTGAAAAAGCACCAGTGGTAGGCCGGTTTACTTGCTGCCCCCGTCGCACTTTTTAAAAACCAAAATGAAACCGCCGCCAAGCCTGTTTCTTGTGTCATTGCCCCGTCTCAGAGGCGGTTGGTGTGCTAACCATATTCAAATCCACCTTGAATCCGAGCTTCGTGAATGACATTTTATCAGGGTCAATCGCGCGCGTAATTTTATGACTCAACTCAAAGTTTTCTTACCAGAACCGCTCGGAGAATTTATGGTTCAACAAGCTGCGAAATCCGGCGAGAGCAGTCCCGAAGATTATGTGACGTCTTTAGTTGATGAAGCGCGCCGCCGTGAACTTCGCAAGGAAATCGAGGCCAAGCTCATTGAAGGTTTGGAAAGCGGCGAGCCGACGCCCATGACCGGATCCGACTGGGCCGAAATCCGGGAACGAGTCCGCGCAAACGCTACTCGGAAAAACGGATGACCATCATCAAGCGCCCCGCTGCGAAACAGGATTTGGTCGATTGCGGTTCTTACATTGCATTGGATGATCCGACCGCCGCCGATAATTTCATAGACGCAGCGGAAAAAGCGTTTGAGCAGCTATCAAAAATGCCGGAGATGGGACCTGTGCTACATCCTTCAAATCCACGGTCGCAAAATATGCGGTTTTGGCCGGTGACGGGAATTCGAAACTATTTGGTGTTTTATTTTCCGCTTCCCGACGGCGTGGAAAAAGTGCGTGTTCTGCACGGCGCTCGCGAATGGGAGCATGTCTTGGAAGAAGAACTAAATTTATGAATCAAAAAATGCGATTGGGAATTGTTGGCGGCGGTTTGATGGGGCGCGAGGCGGCGAGCGCGTTTGGGCGTTGGTTTGTGCTGGAAGATTTTCCGGTGCAAGTCGAACTCGTGGCGGTGTGCGATTTGCAGGATAAATTGCTCGATTGGTTTAAAAAAGTTCCAACCGTCAAATTGCTCACGAAAGATCACAACGAACTTTTGAAATCGCCGGATGTGGATGTGGTCTATGTCGCCGTCCCGCACAATCTTCACGAAAAACTTTATCTTGATGTGCTGAATGCGGGGAAAGATTTGCTCGCAGAAAAACCGTTCGGAATCGATTTGGCGGCGGCGAAAACGATTCGTGATGCTGCAAAAAAATCCGGGCGCTTTGTTCGATGCAGTTCGGAGTTTCCATTTCTGCCGGGCGCGCAACGTGTTTTCCAAGCCGCGCAATCCGTCCAGTTCGGAAAGCTTTTGGAAATCCATTCCTGCTTTTGGCATTCAAGCGATCTCGATCCAACAAAAGCAATCAACTGGAAACGCCAAAATAAATTCTGCGGCGAAATTGGCGTGATGGGCGATTTGGGAATGCACGTCGTTCATGTTCCATTCCGTCTCGGCTGGAATCCAAAACGGGTTTTCGCGCAGTTGCAAAAAATTTACACCGAGCGTCCTGACGGCAAAGGCGGCATGGCGGCGTGCGATACCTGGGACAACGCACTTTTACACACCGATGTTGTCGTGAATGGACAGGAAGTTCCGATGCGTATGGAAATGAAGCGCATGGCTCCCGGCGAAACGAATACGTGGTGGATTGAAGTTCTCGGCACAGACGGCGGCTTGCGTTACAGCACAAAGGAACCAAAAACGCTTTGGACATTTCAACGTGGAAAAGAACAAGTCTGGCAGAAGACGGACCTCGGTCATCAAATGGCTTTTCCGACGATTACGGGTGGAATTTTCGAAGCCGGTTTTCCGGATTGTTTTCTGCAAATGTGGGCGGCTTACGCTGCGGAGCGCGCTGGAGCTTTGGGAAATCGCATGGGGTGTGTTACGCCGGACGAGGCAGTCGCGAGCCATGAGCTTTTTGCGGCGGCGTTGGAATCGCACAAAAACAAAACGGTTGTTTCTCTTTGAAATAATTCCGACAGCCTGTCCGTAGCACGTTGTGTCGGGTCGCAGCCGCGAGGTAAATTTATTTCATTATGACAAACGAAATCTTAGGCACGCATCAAAAGGCGTTGCAGATCAATCTTGACCCGAGCAAATACGGGACGTTCGCTGAAGTCGGCGCGGGACAGGAAGTGGCGCGCTGGTTTTTTCGCGTCGGCGGCGCATCGGGTACGATTGCCAAATCGATGTCGGCTTACGATATGGTGATCAGCGACGCGATTTACGGACACACCGAACGCTATGTCAGCCAGGAGCGTCTTCGTGGAATGTTGGACCGCGAATATAATTTGCTGCTCGAACGCCTGAACGAAAAACGCGGGGCGGACACAAAATTTTTTGTGTTTGCGGATACCGTCGTCGCCCGAAGTTACAATCAGCAGAACGACGCGCATGGTTGGTTGGGAATTCGTTTTCAAGCCGAGCCGTGCGGCCAGCCGTCGGAAATCATCATTCACGTTCGTCTCTGGGACAAAGAAAACATCCAGGAACAGGAGGCGCTCGGCATCCTCGGCGTGAACCTGATTTATGGCGCGCTTTATCTGCATGATGATCCTGAAGCCTTGATCCGTTCGCTCGTGGACAGCGTCGGCAAAGATCGCGTCGAAGTGGACATGATTAAATTTACCGGGCCGCGTTTCGACAAACTCGATAACCGGCTCATGGCATTGAAACTCGTGCAAAGTGGATTAACCAACGCCGCGCTTTTCACGGCCAATGGCGAAGTAATCCAACCCGCCGATGCGTTTTATAAAAAATGTATTTTAGTCGAACGCGGCAGTTTTCGTCCCATCACCAAAGTCACGCTGGATATGTTGCGCTGCGCCCAGGCGCAATTCGTGCAGGA
>JBDSLX010000195.1:0-5761 GCA_039916145.1 Verrucomicrobiota bacterium
CTTTCGCCGCCTTGAACGCGCAATCAAAAACAGCGAGGTGTTCGCATTTCAAACCACTGGCAATCGTCACACCATTTTCTTCAACATCTTCAATCGTGTCATGCTTCTCGATGTGCGCGAGGATCGCGACGATTTGATTTTCGGTGTAACTGAGTCGGCGCAATGCATCCCCTACTCCGCGATTCACAATTTTCAACATCCCGCCACCAGCGAGCAGTTTGTATTTTACGAGCGCAATATCGGGTTCAACACCGGTCGTGTCGCAGTCCATGAGGAAAGCAATTGTCCCAGTCGGCGCGAGCACCGTGACTTGAGCATTGCGATAACCCGACTCTTTTCCGCGAGCCAACGCGCGATCCCAACAATGGCGCGCTTCATCTTTGAGATAAGTAAATTCTTTGCTCGGCTGAATTTGTTCGACGGCTTCGCGATGAAGTTTAACGACACCCAACATGGATTCCACATTGCTTTTCGCGACCGGTTTTTCCACACCGGAACAACGCGTATCTTCATAACCATCGAACGCGCCCATCACGCTGGAAATTTCCGCTGATTGTTCATACGAATGTCCCGTCATCACCGCGGTGATGGCACCGGCGAGAGCGCGACCTTCGTTCGAATCGTAGGAAAATCCGTAGCTCATGATCAACGAACCCAGATTCGCAAAACCAAGTCCGAGCGTGCGGAAGATATGAGAATTTTCGGCAATTTCTTTTGTCGGATAGCTCGCGTTATCCACCAAAATTTCCTGAGCCGTGATGAAAATGCGAACGGCTGCTTTAAAGCGCTCGGTGTCAAACACGCCATCTTCGCGTTTGAATTTCATCAAATTTAAAGACGCCAAATTGCACGCCGTGTTGTTCAAGAAAACATATTCTGAACACGGATTCGTCGAGTGAATCGGCTCAGTGCCTTTGCACGTATGCCATTTTTGAATCGCGCCGTCATATTGCATCCCCGGGTCGCCGCAAATCCAAGTGCCTTCCGCAATTTTGTCCAGCAACTTGCTCGCATCCTTTTTCGCCAGCGGCTTTGGATTTGTGACCGTGCGCGTCCACCATTCTTTTCCATCAAGCGCAGCCTGCATGAATTCGTCACTCGCGCGCACCGAAAGATTTTCATTCTGATACATCACGCTGCCGTAAGCGTCGCCGTTGTAAGAACCGTCGTAGCCCTGTTCGATCAACGCCCACGCCTTTTTTTCTTCCTTCTGTTTCGCGTCAATAAATTCTTCGATGTCGCCATGCCAATCGCGCAACGTATTCATCTTCGCCGCGCGACGGGTTTTGCCGCCGGACTTCACGACGTTGGCAACTTGATCATAAACTTTCAGAAAACTCATCGGCCCGCTCGGACGACCGCCGCCAGAAAGTTTTTCTTTGCTCGAACGAATCGGTGACAAATCCGTGCCGGTGCCGGAACCGTATTTGAAAAGCATCGCCTCGCTGTAAGCCAGACGCATGATGTTTTCCATGTTGTCCTGCACCGATTGAATGAAGCACGCGCTGCCTTGCGGATATTCGTATTGCGTCGGCGCGCGCTCGGCCTGCTTCGTCTTGCAATTGTAAAACCAATTTCCTTGAGCCGAATTTTTGCCGACTCCGTATTGATGATAAAGTCCGACGTTAAACCAAACCGGCGAATTGAACGCGCCACATTGATTGACGCAAAGCCAAGTCAACTCGTCGTAAAATATTTCGCCATCTTGCTTGCTGAAATATCCATCCGCGATTCCCCAATCCGCAATCGTCCGGCAAACACGATCAATCAGTTGGCGCACGGAAGTCTCACGCTCCGGCGTGTTCTGTTCGCCGTAAAAATATTTGGAAACAACCACTTTTGTCGCGAGCACCGACCACAATTTCGGCACTTCGACATTTTCCTGCTTGAAAATAACTTTGCCGGAATCGTCGGTAATTTCCGCCGTCCGCTTTTCCCATTCAAGTTGATCAAACGGTTTTACTTTTACATCGCTGAAAACGCGTTCCAAATTCAGCGTTTTCTTCGGCGTGACGGCTCGGTTTGCACCGGCACTTCGGCCGGAAACAGTCGCGCGACGGCGCGCGTGGGATTTGGAGGAAGAGACAACTTGATCACGGGCATCAATCATAAGATTAGTTCAATAAGATTTTGGTTTTTGGCGTTTTTCACTCTGACCGAGATCAACCCGGTCGGACCACAATTTTTCCCAAAATTGGGAGCAATTGGACTTTTTGGTATTGTCCAAATACCCCATTACATTGGGAGCGGGCAAAACACTAGCACCACATATAGTGGTTTCAAGGGAATTCTCAAAAAAAGTTATTTGAGAGTTATTCGCCAAGAAAACGTGCAAAAAACCACGTAAACACGCGACTTTTACATAAAAAGTTTTCCCGTATCAGGGCAGGCATTGTGAACAACTTTACCTCATTTTTTCGCGGAACCTCGCGGAGCCGTTTTCCATTTTCGCTTCGGCTCAATCGTCTTGGGACGCGGTTTCGGCACGAGTTGAATCGGGCAGCCTTCGTAGCCAAAAGCTTTGCGCATTTCGCCCGCCAAAAATTTTGCGTATTGATCGGAAAAAACATCATCGCGATTGACGAAAAGTAAAAACGTCGGCGGCGCCTGTCGAACCTGCGTTGCATAGAAAAATTTCAAACGATTGCCCGAGGCGCTGATCGGCTGTTTGCGAACGATGGCGTCGTTCAATGTGCGATTTAAAATTGCCGTCGGAACTTTTTGTTCAAGCTGCGCAGCGACGTAACGAATTGATTCCAGCAAACGCTCCAGATGAAATCCTGATTTTGCCGAAGTAAAAATCACGGGCGCGTAATCAAGAAAAAATAATTGGCGCTGTACCCATTCGGCGAATTCCGAGAGCGTCGTCATTCGCTTGGTCGTATCGTCGCGCACTTTCTTTTTTCCGCGCCGCTCGATTTCTTCGATGCGCGCCTTCTCCACATTTTCTGCCACGAGATCCCATTTATTCACGACGACGATGCAGGCTTTTTTTTCCTCAATAATTTTCCCCGCGACTTTTTTATCCTGCGCGGTAATTCCCGCTCCTGCGTCCACTACGAACACCACAATGTCGCTTCGCGCAATGGATTCCTCCGTGCGATTGACGCTATAGAATTCAATGGAATCATTAACGTGCCGTTGATGGCGCACGCCCGCTGTGTCGATCAAAACAAATTTCTGACGGACGCCTTCCGTTTCAACTTCAAAGGGAACATCCACCGCGTCGCGCGTCGTGCCGGGAATCGCGCTGACAATCACGCGCTCGGATTTCGTCAGCGCATTGATGATGGAAGATTTTCCAACGTTGGGTCGTCCGACGATGGCCAACTTTAAAATTCCGCGTTCCCGTTTTTTCTCTTCGCCGAATTCATCAGATTCGTCGTCCGTAGTCTCCGTTTGATTTTCCGCTTCCGGCAAATACTTCGCCGCGGCATCCATCAGCTCTTCGATCCCTTCGCCGTGAATCGCCGTGACAGGAAAAATTTTCTCGAAACCCAGTTGTGTAAACTCATCGGCACCAGCCTCGGCGCGATAGGTATCGACTTTATTAACTGCGACCAAAATGGGTTTTTTCGATTTGCGCAAACGCTCGGCAACTTCCTGGTCGAGCGGCACAACTCCTTCCTGAACATTGACGACAAGAATAATTGCGTTCGCCGATTCAATGGCCAATTCGACTTGTTCCAAGGCTGCTTGAGTGATGACGTCTTGCGCTTTCTCGCCGCGCAACAGACCAATTCCCCCAGTGTCAACAAGCGTGTAGGGACGCCCGTGCCACTCCGCTTCCACGCTGATGCGGTCGCGAGTCACGCCCGGTTCATCGTGAACAATCGCAATTCTTTTTCCGACAATGCGGTTAAACAAAGCGGATTTGCCAACGTTCGGGCGCCCAACAATCGCGATTAAAGCAGACATGGCATTAACATGGCGGACGTTGCGTGAATGAGAAAGAGGATTTTGGGAGAGAGATTTTTGCGTGGATCAAGTTTGGAGTCCCGCCTTCAGGCGGTTTGTGGATCGCCTGAAGGCGGAACTCCAAACGACTACTGCTTCTCGTATTCGCCTTTGTTCACCCGTTTCAAAACAGTGAAGCCGGCTTTTTTCGCATCCGACACCGAAAGTGGTTTTAGTTTCACCGGCGAATTGAAGGTCGAAAGAATTTTGCGCACGGGCTTTTTGCACGCAGGACATTTCGTTAATTCCGGCGCGCTGGCTGGACGGCGCAAGGTGAATTTTCCACCGCACACCACGCAGCCACCTTCGCATAATTCGTATTCGTAAAACGGCATGACGTAAGTTCCGAAACCTGTGTGTGAAGTCAAATGTTCCTTTGCTCGTAGCCGACGACGTAAGGAGACGGTTCGCTTTCGATCCAAAAAAATCCGCCTCCACCTCGGCGGCTACCGGAGTTTTCTTTTCCACCAAAACATTCGCTCCAGCCCGGTACGATTTTCGTAAGAACGCGGAACCCAATCTTCGAGTAAATCGAAGTGCGGTGAAAATCTTGCGATTTGTTCTTCGCGCGTTGTTCCGAAAGGCGGACCGTCTTCGTCGGGAATAAAATAATTTACGGCGAGATATTGTCCGTCTGGTTTCAGCCAGCGGAGAACGGCTTTCACATAATCGTCACGTCGCTCCGATGCGATGGCGCAAAACAAGGTATGTTCAAAAATCCAATCAAAATGTTGGGGCGGCTCGTCACTTAGAAAATTGCCGAGAACAAATTTTGCATTTAGGCCAACGTCTTTGGTTTTCTCCTCGGAAAATTTAATGGCGCTCGGTGCAATATCGTAGCCCGTCACATCAAAACCCACTTTTGCCCAGGCGCGGGAATCGTGACCCGTTCCACACCCGGGAACCAAAACCAGCCCGCGTTTTAATTGCGAGTGTGCGGCGAGAAAATCAACAAGCCCGGGCGAAGGCTCACCTTTTTCCCACGGCATGTCGTGGGTTCGATAACGGAGTTCCCAGTCTGTTTCTTGCATATTCAAATTTAACGGAGAGGATGCAAAGGTTTCACAAAGGTCGCAAAGAAAATCCCCCTCCGCGTTCCTCTGCGCCAACCTTTGCGTCCTCTGGCGTTAATCCCCTTTTATTTCTCCATCGAGCAACTCAATCACTTTAGGCGCGCGCGCGGCGAGTCGGGCGGAATGAGTCGCGATGACCAACGTGGCGTTTCGCTCGCTGCGTAACGAGCAAATCAAATCCAGAATTTCGTCGCCGGTGTGAGAATCAAGATTTCCAGTTGGTTCGTCCGCCAAAATAAGGTCTGGCTCATTGATCAAGGCGCGAGCGATGGCAACACGCTGTTGCTCGCCGCCGGAAAGTTCGTAGGGACGATGCTCCATGCGCTCACCGAGGCCGACTCGGTTAAGTAATTCGCATCCGCGCGCTTTCACTTCGGAAACACCAGTGCGGGCGATGCGCGCAGGCAGACAAACATTCTCCAAAGCAGTCAGTTCTGGCAAAAGGTGATACGCTTGAAAAACAAATCCGACGCGTGTATTGCGCAATCGTGTGAGCGCGTTATTTGAAAGTTGGCCAAGATTTTTTTGCGCAAAGAAAACTTCTCCGCGATTTGGCAAATCGAGTCCACCGAGCAAATGAAGCAATGTGCTTTTTCCCGCGCCGGATGCGCCGCGCAACGCGACAAACTCTCCGGCATTCATCGCGAGCGAAACGCCGCGCAGCACCTCAAGTTTTCGTTTTCCAATGGTGTAAATTTTGTGGACCTTTTTCGCTTCCAACAACGGCGCTT